>NZ_FOVS01000011.1:0-171282 GCF_900115235.1 Pseudomonas sp. NFACC24-1 | reverse complement strand
GGCGGCCAACCAAGCGTTGATGACGGTCTACTTGATGAAGGCTGAACTCAAAACACTCTGGACCCCGAGTACTGCCTGGGGTTGGCGATCGGCCTGGAAGCAATGGCTGCGCCATGCGCATGAAAGCGAAATACCAGCTCTGATCCAGTTCGCCAAACGGCTAAAGGGTTACTGGCGGGGCATCGTGAGCCGGGTTCGCTGGCCGATGCACACCGGTCAGTTGGAAGGAATAAACAATCGAATAAAGGTCATCAAGCGGATGGCGTACGGTTACCGGGATAGCGAATTCTTTTTCATGAAGATCAAGAGCGTCTTTCCCGGTAATCCGTGAAGAACCTTTTTTCAGCCCCTTTCCTGCCGGCCCCGGAGGCTTTTTCCCGGTCATTGGCAACGTTGCCGCCCGACGCCTGGCCACCTTTGCGGCCGGCTTCCGAAGCCCGCTCAGGGTCGTTGGCAAAGTTACCCCCCGATGCTTGCCCGCCTTTGCGACCGGCTTCAGCGGCGCGTTGCGGGTCGTTGGCAAAATTGCCGCCTGACGCTTGGCCACCCTTGCGTCCAGCCTCGGAGGCGCGCTCAGGATTATTGGCGAAGTTGCCACCCGACGCCTGGCCACCTTTTTTCCCGGCTTCCGATGCCTTCTCACGATCGTTAGCGAAATTGCCAGGGTTGTTATTACCTGTGTTAGCCATTTCATTCACCTCGTTTAGTTGATATCCACGAGCCTTGCTGACTCGTCTTATTCGGAAAACATGACGCCGCCAAGGTTTGAAGGAAACGCGGCAAACGGCGACGAGTGGTCAATGCTCAATTCATATCGCCGCTGCCGTGGTCTTTAGTGCAACAGGCTATTAAACAGGCCGAGACCGAAACTTCATCCAGTGACAGTCCTGTGGGGCGAACTTGCTCGCGATGGCGGTGTGTCAGTCATATCAATGCAGGCTGATCCGACGCTATCGCGAGCAATCTCGCTCCCACAACTGCCTCGCTTCAACATTAAAAACAGTGCGTGTCTTTCCACGCTGTCCGCCAAAGGCCAAGCAACGCCGGCACCCCATTGCACCGGTCTCGTCACCTGGCCTCGCGCCGTTCCAGGAAGCCAAAACTCGCGGGCTGCCGGCGTTGTCCTGCACCACCGCACTGACCGGCTTGCGGCGTCCGGATACCCTGTCGCCGATACCCGGATTAGTGGTTGAACATCCGTTGCGGATCCATCTCGCCTTGGCAATCAGGGCAACCGCACTTTAATTTGCTCATGCTCTTTCTCCCGAGGTCACGGGCTGAAGGCGTCGTCACAACCGGACATCAAGGTTCGCCGCCGCAACACCGTGGTTGGCCACATACACATCGGCAGTCCAGCCCTTGGTCAGGTTGTGATAGGACTGGGTACCCAAGGCCGTACCACTGTCCCACGCCAGGATGTCGCCAATATCGATGTCACTGGCTGAACTCAGCTTCAGCACCGTATGGCGGTCCTCTTGCTTCACGTACACACCCACCATTGAACTCTCTCGATTGATGGCCCGTACTTCACCCTTGGTCCGCTTCATACGTTTCCTCTCTCGGCAGTTTCAGGAGCGGTCGCCCCCTAGGACCGGCCGCTCTTTGCTGCTCAGCGCTTGGCTTCGGCATGCGGGGGTTCTGAAGTACCGCACATAAAAGTGGATAGCGCGGCACGGGGGAAAGTTTGAACAAACCAGCCCCAGGGCGACGAAAGGCGTCGACTCGATCCAAGTGCTAACCTCAACGGCCCAAGGCCAGCGCAGACACCTCCCATGCCCGAAGACCTTCACCAGGCACCCATCGATCAGTTACTGGCGTACACCGCCGGGCGCCGCTTCCTGGTGCTCACCGGCGCCGGCATCAGTACCCCTTCGGGCATCCCCGACTACCGCGACAGCGACGGGGTCCGTCGGGGTCGACAACCGATGATGTACCAGGAGTTCCTCGCCCAGCCCGAGGCACGACGGCGCTATTGGGCAAGGGCGATGCTGGGCTGGCCGCGGGTCAGGCAGGCCAGGCCGAATGTGGCTCACGAAGCCTTGGCCGAGTTGCAGGCGCAGCAACGCATCACCGGCTTGATTACCCAGAATGTCGACACCCTGCACGACCAGGCCGGCAGCCAGGACGTCATCGAACTGCACGGCAGCCTGCATCGTGTGCTGTGCCTGGATTGCGGCCAGCGCAGCGAGCGACAGCAGATTCAACGGTTGATGGAAACCGAAAACCCTTATCTGGCCGGTGTCGATGCGGTGCAGGCCCCCGATGGCGACACCCTGCTCGACCCCGCGTTCGAGGCGCGCTTTCAAGTGCCCCATTGCCCCCATTGCGGCGGCGAGCGGTTGAAACCCGACGTGGTGTTTTTCGGCGAGAACGTCGCCCCCCTCACCGCGACCCGCGCCATGCAAGCCGTCGAGCAAGCGGAAGGCCTGCTGGTGGTGGGTTCGTCGCTGATGGCCTATTCGGCGTTTCGCCTGTGCCGGGCCATCAAGGACCAGGGCAAGCCGCTGTTGGCGATCAACCGAGGCAAGACCCGGGCCGATGAGCTGCTGGACCTCAAGCTTGAAGAGCCGTGTGAGCAATTACTGCCATTGCTGACACAACACCCGTTTTAGCAACACCCGGACCCTTTGTGGGAGCGGGCTTGCTCGCGAAAGCGATGGAACATTCGATACTGCTGTCGACTGACACACCGCTTTCGCGAGCAAGCCGGCTCCCACAGTGGCCGGGGTCAACCTGCGGCCAACTGCATACCCAACTCCTGATCCCTGAGCGTATCGAACAACGCCTGCGCCGCCGCCGACAGTTCATGGCCCGGCTTGGTCAGCACCCCGATGGCTCGCTCGATCACCGGGTCACTCAAGGTGATGCAGCGGGCACCCAGCTCATGCATCTGCCCGACGCACAATGCCGGTACGGCACTGACCCCCAGCCCACTGGCGACCATCCGGCCGACGGTCGCCAACTGGTGGCTCTCGAACTCCACCGGCAGCTTCATGCCCCGGGCTCGCAGATGCTCTTCCAGCATCACCCGTACGGTGGAGGGTCGTTGCAGCGTGATGAACGGCTGCTCCAGCAGGGTTTCCCAGTGGATTTCGTCGCGCTGGGCAAAAGCTGAATCCAACGGCACCACCGCGACGAAGCGATCGAGGTACAAGGGCGTGAACGCCAGGGACGAACCCTGCATCGGCTCGAACGCCACGCCCAGTTCGACATGACGATCACGAACCATTTCCAGCACTTGTTCGTTGATCACATCGTTGACCGTGACGTTGACATTCGGATAGCGGGCGCGGAAGGTCTTGAGGATCGGCGGCAACAAGTTGCCGGCAAACGAAGGCATCGCCGCCAGCGTCACGCGACCGCGCTGCAAGGTGAAGCGCTGGCGCATTTCGTCCTCGGCGTTGTCCCAGTCGGCCACCAGCCGTCGAGCCAGTGGCAGCAAGGATTCACCTTCGGGGGTCAACGCCACGTTACGGGTATTACGGCTGAACAAACGACCGCCGAGGCCTTCTTCCAGGGCCTTGATGGTCAGGCTCAAGGCCGATTGGGACAGGTGCAGCCGCTCGCAGGCCACAGCGAAGCTCAGGCTCTGGGCCACGGCGAGGAAGGCGCGGATTTGCTTGAGGGTCATGGGTGTTTGTGTCCGGTGGGGTAGGAGCTGCCGAAGGCTGCGATCTTTTGATCTTTTGCTTGGGATTCAAGTGTTTTTGGAAAGATCGCAGCCTCGTTGCACTCGACAGCTCCTACAGAAGGAGGCAATTGTTGAGTTTTATCAATCAATCCAACCTAAAAATCAACTTAACAAATATATGACTTGGCGCAACACTGCATTCATTGCGACCCCATCAAGAATAAAAGAGGTGTCTATGGCAGGTTTCGACAAACGCGTGAGCTCTTATGAACAAGCGCTGGAAGGCTTGAAGGACGGCATGACCGTCATCGCCGGCGGCTTCGGCCTGTGCGGTATTCCGGAAAACCTGATCGCCGAGATCAAGCGCAAGGGCATCCGCGACCTCACCGTGGTGTCCAACAACTGCGGCGTCGACGGTTTCGGCCTCGGCGTGCTGTTGGAAGACCGGCAGATCCGCAAGGTGGTCGCCTCCTACGTGGGCGAGAACGCCCTGTTCGAGCAGCAACTGCTGAGCGGCGAAATCGAAGTCGTGCTCACCCCCCAAGGCACCCTCGCCGAAAAAATGCGCGCCGGCGGCGCCGGCATCCCGGCGTTCTTCACCGCTACAGGCGTCGGCACGCCGGTGGCCGAAGGCAAGGAAGTGCGTGAGTTCCATGGCCGCCAGTACCTGATGGAAGAATCCATCACCGGCGACTTCGCCATCGTCAAAGGCTGGAAGGCCGACCATTTCGGCAACGTGATCTATCGCCACACCGCCCAGAACTTCAACCCGCTGGCCGCCACGGCGGGCAAGATCACGGTGGTGGAAGTCGAAGAAATCGTCGAACCCGGCGAGCTGGACCCGACGCAGATCCACACCCCTGGCATCTACGTCGACCGGGTCATTTGCGGCACGTTCGAAAAACGCATCGAACAGCGCACCGTGCGCAAGTGATCCCCTGCCCCCGGCCCGAATGAAGGAATAAGAACATGGCACTTTCCCGCGAACAAATGGCTCAACGCGTCGCCCGCGAAATGCAGGACGGCTACTACGTAAACCTGGGCATCGGCATTCCGACCCTGGTCGCCAACTACATTCCCGAAGGCATGGAAGTCATGCTGCAGTCGGAAAACGGCCTGCTCGGCATGGGCGCATTCCCCACCGAAGCCGAAGTCGATGCCGACATGATCAACGCCGGCAAACAGACGGTCACTGCGCGCATCGGCGCCTCGATCTTCTCTTCGGCCGAATCGTTTGCCATGATCCGTGGCGGCCACATCGACCTGACCGTGCTCGGCGCATTCGAGGTGGATGTCGAAGGCAACATTGCCTCGTGGATGATACCCGGCAAGCTGGTCAAGGGCATGGGCGGTGCGATGGACCTGGTGGCCGGTGCCGAGAACATCATCGTCACCATGACCCATGCGTCGAAAGACGGTGAGTCGAAACTGCTGCCGCGCTGCAGCCTGCCGCTGACCGGCGCCGGTTGCATCAAGCGCGTGCTGACCGACCTGGCCTACCTGGAAATCCAGGACGGCGCCTTCATCCTGAAAGAACGCGCCCCAGGCGTCAGCGTCGAGGAAATCGTCGCCAAGACCGCCGGCAAATTGATCGTGCCGGACCACGTGCCTGAAATGCAGTTCGCTGCCCAGTGAGGAGAGATTCGATGCAAGAAGTCGTGATTGTCGCCGCTACCCGGACCGCCATTGGCAGTTTCCAGGGTTCGCTGGCTTCCATTCCCGCACCGGAACTCGGTGCTGCGGTGATTCGGCGCCTGCTGGAGCAAACCGGCCTGTCCGGCGAGCAGGTCGATGAAGTGATCCTCGGCCAGGTGCTGACTGCGGGCTCCGGGCAAAACCCGGCGCGCCAGGCGTCGATCCTCGCCGGCCTGCCCCATGCGGTGCCGGCGCTGACCCTGAACAAGGTCTGCGGTTCGGGCCTCAAGGCGTTGCACCTGGGCGCCCAGGCGATTCGTTGTGGCGATGCCGAAGTGATCATCGCCGGCGGCATGGAAAACATGAGCCTGGCCCCGTATGTACTGCCGGCCGCCCGCACCGGCCTGCGCATGGGCCACGCGAAGATGATCGACAGCATGATCACCGACGGCTTGTGGGATGCCTTCAACGATTACCACATGGGCATCACCGCCGAGAACCTGGTGGACAAGTACGGCATCAGTCGCGAGGAGCAAGACGCCTTCGCCGCCGCTTCCCAGCAGAAGGCCGTTGCCGCCATCGAGGGCGGTCGGTTTGCCGATGAGATCACGCCGATCCTGATTCCCCAGCGCAAAGGCGATCCCGTGGCGTTCGCCACCGATGAACAACCGCGCGCCGGTACCACCGCCGAATCCCTGGGCAAGCTCAAGCCTGCCTTCAAGAAGGACGGCAGCGTCACCGCGGGCAATGCGTCCTCGCTCAACGATGGTGCCGCCGCCGTGATCCTGATGAGCGCGGAAAAAGCCAAGGCCCTGGGCCTGCCGGTGCTGGCGAAAATCAGTGCCTACGCCAATGCCGGCGTCGACCCGGCAATCATGGGCATCGGCCCGGTCTCGGCCACCCGTCGCTGCCTGGACAAGGCCGGCTGGTCGCTGGACCAACTGGACCTGATCGAAGCCAACGAAGCCTTCGCCGCCCAGTCGCTGGCCGTGGCCCGGGAACTGAAATGGGACATGGACAAGGTCAACGTCAATGGCGGCGCCATCGCCCTGGGCCACCCTATTGGCGCGTCGGGTTGCCGGGTCCTGGTGTCGCTGCTGCATGAAATGATCAAGCGCGACGCCAAGAAAGGCCTCGCGACCCTGTGCATCGGCGGCGGCCAAGGCGTGGCCCTGGCGCTGGAACGGGCATAACCGACACGGGTTCAACGGTGGCTGCACGGACCCACGAATATCCGTGCAGCCACTGGCACCACCACCGGCGCGACCTCGGTTACGCCGGTTTTTTTGCCTGCCGGTTTATGTGGATGGCTTGCTCGCGATAGCGGCGGGTCTGTTTGTTGCGGTAAGCCCTGGCCCAAAAAAAACGGCACCTTTCGGTGCCGTTCGTTTTCACATCCGGGGCTTTACTTGCGTGCCGCCTCCCATGATTTCAGCAGCTCGGCGTAGCTCACGGTTTCGCCTTTAGGCTTCTCGTTCGCCAGTTTCGGCTTCGGTGCGCCCGGTTGGTCGAACCAGTATTGCGCGTCGCGCTCAGGGTTCATCTTAGGTGCGCAAGTGGCTTGGGCCTTGGAGCGTTCCAGGCGGGTCATGATCGCATCCTGGTCCTTGGCCAACCCGTCGAGGGCCTGCTGCGGCGTTTTCTCGCCACTGGCAGCTTCGGCGATGTGGCTCCACCACAATTGCGCCAGGCGTGGGTAGTCCGGCACGTTGGTCCCGGTCGGGGTCCATTGCACGCGGGCCGGGCTGCGGTAGAACTCCACCAGTCCACCGAGTTTCGGTGCCAGGTCGGTCAGCGCCTGGGAGTTGATGTCCGACTCACGAATCGGCGTCAGGCCAACGATGGTCTTCTTCAGCGACACGGTCTTGGACGTCACGAACTGCGCATAGAGCCAGGCCGCGAGTTTCTGCTTCTCAGGCGTGGACTTCATGAACGTCCAGGAACCCACGTCCTGATAGCCCAGCTTCATGCCCTCTTCCCAATACGGACCGCGTGGCGATGGCGCCATGCGCCATTTCGGCGTGCCATCGGCGTTCATCACCGGCAGGCCCGGCTTGGTCATGTCGGCCGTGAAAGCGGTGTACCAGAAGATCTGCTGGGCGATGTTGCCTTGGGACGGCACCGGGCCGGACTCGGAGAAGGTCATGCCCGCCGCTTCCGGTGGCGCGTACTTCTTCATCCAGTCCACGTATTTGGTGGTGGCGAACACGGCCGCGGGACCGTTGGTGTCACCGCCGCGGGTCACGCTGGAGCCGACCGGATGGCAGTCTTCGACGCGAATACCCCACTCGTCCACCGGCAAACCATTGGGCAAGCCCTTGTCACCGCCACCGGCCATGGAGAACCAGGCATCGGTGAAGCGCCAGCCCAGGGACGGGTCTTTCTTGCCGTAGTCCATGTGCCCGTAGACGCGCTTGCCATCGATCTCCTTGACGTCTTCGGAGAAGAACTTGGCGATGTCTTCATAGGCCGACCAGTTCACCGGCACACCCAACTCGTAGCCGTATTTTTCCTTGAACTTGGCCTTCAGGTCCGCACGCTCGAACCAGTCGGCGCGGAACCAGTACAGGTTGGCGAATTGCTGGTCGGGCAGTTGATAGACCTTGCCGTCCGGCGCGGTGGTGAAGGAAATACCGATGAAGTCCTTGAGGTCCAGGGTCGGCGAGGTGAAGTCCTTGCCTTCGTTGGCCATCAGGTCGGTGATCGATTCGGTCTTGCCGTAGCGGAAGTGCGTACCGATCAAGTCCGAGTCGTTGACCCAGCCGTCATAGATATTCTTGTCCGATTGCATCTGGGTCTGCAGCTTCTCCACCACGTCGCCTTCCTGGAGCAGGTCGTGGGTCAGCTGGATCCCGGTGATTTCGCTGAAAGCCTTGGCCAGCACCTTGGATTCATATTCGTGGGTGGCGATGGTTTCCGACACCACGTTGATTTTCATCCCGCGAAACGGCTGGGCGGCCTTGATGAACCATTTGAGTTCTTCGAGCTGCTGCTCGGCTGTCAGGGTCGACGGCTTGAATTCACTGCCGATCCATTTTTTAGCGGCGTCTTCATAGGCGTCGGCCCAGGCCGTAGCGCTCAGCCCGCTGAGTGCCAGCATGGCTGCCAATGAAACGCTATGTCGCAGCTTATTGTTTTTATCGAACATAGAGACCTCCTGTTTGGGTTTAAGAGCCTGATCGTCGAATTGTCGCGATTAGCCCCACCGCATCACTGCCAACAGCCACACCCAAGACAACGCGAACGCTATCCAGATGCTCCAGTCGGTGGCGCCGATCACCAGCAAGTGCAGGTAGGCGCTACCGAGAAGACCGATAAACAACCGATCGCCACGGGTGGTGGCAATCGGCAGGAAACCACGCCGAGGGATGCTCGGCGAACGCAGTTCCCACGTGGTCATGCCTGCCAGCAGCAAGGCGATGACCCCAAAAAAAGCCGCCGTCGGGCCGGTCCAGTTCATCCATTCCATCATCGACTCCTCAGACCCGGCCCAGGGCAAAGCCCTTGGCCACGTGGTTGCGAACGAACCAGATCACCAGCATGCCCGGCAGGATGGTCAACACCCCCGCCGCCGCCAGCACCCCCCAGTCGATACCGGACGCCGATACCGTACGGGTCATGACCGCCGCGATCGGCTTGGCATTCACCGAGGTGAGCGTGCGCGCCAGCAACAGTTCGACCCAGGAAAACATGAAGCAGAAAAATGCCGTCACACCGATGCCGGAGCCGATCAACGGAATGAAGATCTTGGCGAAGAACTTGGGGAAACTGTAGCCGTCAATGTAGGCGGTCTCGTCAATTTCTTTCGGCACCCCGGACATGAACCCTTCGAGGATCCACACCGCCAACGGCACGTTGAACAGGCAATGGGCCAGGGCCACGGCGATATGGGTGTCGAACAGCCCGATGGACGAATACAGCTGGAAGAACGGCAACAGGAACACCGCCGGTGGCGCCATGCGGTTGGTCAGCAGCCAGAAGAACAGGTGCTTGTCCCCCAGGAACCGATAACGGGAAAACGCATAGGCGGCCGGCAACGCGACGCCCAGGGAAATCACCGTGTTCAGGCTCACGTAGTACAGCGAGTTCAAGTAACCGGTGTACCAGCTTGGGTCGGTGAAGATCACCTTGTAGTTGTGGAAGGTGAAATCCTGCGGCCACAGGGTCAGGCTGCCGAGGATCTCGGTGTTGCTCTTGAACGACATGTTCAGCAGCCAGTAGATGGGCACCAGCAGGAACAGGATGTAGATCAACAGCGGAATCAGCTTTTTCTTGCTCATTGTGCGGGCCTCAACGGTTGGCGTCGGAGTGCGTCATGGCGGTGTAGAACAGCCAGGACACCAACAGAATGATCAGGAAATACACCAGGGAAAACGCCGCCGCCGGGCCCAGGTCGAATTGGCCGATAGCCATCTGCGTCAGGGTCTGGCTGAGGAACGTGGTGGCGTTGCCCGGCCCGCCGCCGGTGAGTACGAACGGCTCGGTGTAGATCATGAAGCTGTCCATGAAACGCAGCATCACGGCGATCAGCAGCACGCTCTTCATCTTCGGCAACTGGATGTGACGGAACACGGCCCAGTTCGACGCCCGGTCGATCCGCGCAGCCTGGTAGTACACGTCGGGAATCGCTCGCAGCCCCGAATAGCACAGCAGCGCCACCAACGAAGTCCAGTGCCAGACATCCATCACCAACACAGTGACCCAGGCGTCCATGGTGTTGGCCGCATAGTTGTAGTTGATGCCCAGGCCGTTGAGGGTCGAGCCCAGCAAACCGATGTCGGCGCGGCCGAAAATCTGCCAGATGGTGCCCACCACGTTCCACGGGATCAGCAGCGGAATCGCCAGGATGATCAGCACCAGGGACGACCATTTGCCCTTGGTCGGCATGGTCAGGGCGATGGCGATGCCCAGGGGAATTTCAATCAGCAGCACGCACGCCGAGTAGATGAACTGGCGCAGCAGCGAATCGTGCAGCCGCGGATCGAGCAGCACCTGCTTGTACCAGTCGGCGCCGACGAAGTAGCGGCTGGATTGGTCGAAGATGTCCTGCACCGAATAGTTGACCACGGTCATCATCGGAATCACGGCGCTGAAGGCCACCAGCAGGAACACCGGCAATACCAACCACCAGGCCTTGTTGTTCTGCACCTTGTTCATGGCTGCACCTCGCTCAACGGTTCCAGCAAGTATTCATCGGCATAGACCATCAGCCATTGGGCCGGAAAACTGATGTACGCCGTGCCTTCGGGCACGGGCTTGTCTTCGGCCAGGCGGACCTTCAGCGGTGCGCCATCGAGGTTGAGGGTCAGGATCTTGTAGGTGCCCAGGTCTTCGACGTGCACCACATCAGCCTGCATCGCGTCGTCGTAGGGGCCATCCCAGACATGCACGAACTCGGGACGGATACCGACCTTCAGGCTTTTGCCTTCGGCTTCGGCGACACGACGTTGCAAGGTTTCCGACAGCGGCAAGTGGGTCGAGGCGAAACCGACACCGCCAGGCTGCACCGTGACCTCGATCAGGTTCATCCCCGGGCTGCCGATGAAGTAGCCGACAAAGGTGTGGCTCGGGCGCTCGAACAAGTCCCGGGGCGTACCGAACTGCACGATCTGGCCGCCGTACATCACCGCGATCTTGTCGGCGAACGTCGAGGCTTCCAACTGGTCGTGGGTGACGTAGACCATGGTGATGTTGAACTGCTCATGGATCTGCTTGAGCTTGCGCCGCAATTTCCATTTCAGGTGCGGGTCGATCACCGTCAGCGGTTCGTCGAACAGGATCGCCGACACATCGTCACGCACCAGCCCGCGGCCCATGGAGACTTTCTGCTTCTCATCGGCGGTGAGGTTGCGGGCCTTTTTGTCCAGCAGGTTCTGCAGGTCCAGGACCTCGGCGATTTCCTGCACCTTGGTGTGGATCCGCGCTTCGGCCATGCCCTGGTTGCGCAGCGGGAACGCCAGGTTGTCGAACACCGTCATGGTGTCGTACACCACCGGGAACTGGAAAACCTGGGCAATGTTGCGGTGTTCCGGGGTCAGGTCGTTGACGACTTTGCTGTCGAACATCACCTGCCCTTCGGAAGGGCTGAGCAAGCCGGAAATGATGTTGAGCAAGGTGGACTTGCCGCAGCCCGAAGGTCCGAGCAGCGCATAGGCGCCGCCCTGCTCCCAGATGTGGTTCATCTCGCGGATCGCGTAATCCTCGGGGCCCGCCGGGGTGCTGGTGTAGCTGTGGGCGAGGTTCTGCAAACGAATTTCAGCCATCAGGCAACCCTCGCGATACGCTGCCCTGGGGCTT
Organism: Pseudomonas sp. NFACC24-1; assembly: GCF_900115235.1. Taxonomy (NCBI): domain Bacteria; kingdom Pseudomonadati; phylum Pseudomonadota; class Gammaproteobacteria; order Pseudomonadales; family Pseudomonadaceae; genus Pseudomonas; species Pseudomonas sp. NFACC24-1. The sequence continues at coordinate 159,719 of NZ_FOVS01000011.1, read as the reverse complement.
GGACCAGCTTGCCCTGGGCGTCGAAGACAAACAGTTTATGGGTCGGAATGTAGATGCGAATCGGCGCATCCACGTCGTACTCATGTACCCCCGGCAAATGCAGCACCAGCAGGAAATGTTCATTGCGCACGTGCAGGAATGTCTCCGAGCCGCTGATCTCGGCCACTTCGACGGTCACCGCCAGTTCGAGGTCGTCGTCGTTGCTCGGCACCAGGGAAATATGGCTGGGGCGCACGCCGAAACGGAACTCGCCCTCGCCCACCGGGCGCAGGTCGACGTTCAGCGGGAAGTGCACGAAATTGGCGAAGCTGACTTCGTTGCCGGCGATACGACCCGGCATGAGGTTGATCGGCGGTTCGGAAAACAGCTCGGCGGCCAGCACGGTTTGTGGCTGGTGATAGACAGAAGACGACTTGCCACTTTGAATCACCCGGCCCTCATGCAGGATCGTGGTGGTGCCGCCCAGGGCCAGCGCTTCGTTAGGCTCGGTGGTGGCGTAGACAGCGATGGTGTGGCGGGCCTGGAACAGCTCGCGCATTTCCTGGCGCAGCTCTTCACGCAGCTTGTAGTCCAGGTTCACCAGGGGCTCGTCGAACAGGATCAGTTCGGCGTCCTTGACCAGCGCCCGGGCCATGGCCGTGCGCTGCTGCTGGCCGCCGGACAATTCCAGCGGATGGCGCTGCAGGAACTTCTCGATCCGCAGCATCCTGGCGGTTTCCAGCACCTTGCTCTGGATGACTTCGTCGGACACACCAGCCTGGCGCAACGGCGAGGCGATGTTTTCGAAAACAGTCATGGTCGGGTAGTTGATGAACTGCTGGTAAACCATCGACACATTGCGCAGCCGCACCGGGCGGTTGGTGACGTCGACGCCGTTCATCAGGATGCGGCCGCTGTCGGGCTTGTCCAGACCGGCCATCAGACGCATGAGACTGGTCTTGCCGGACAGCGTACGGCCCAACAGGACGTTGAAGGATCCGGGTTCGAAACTCAGATTGGCATCGTCGATCCAGGTCTGGCCTTCGACGGTGCGACAGATGTGCTCAAGCTTTAATGACATGGCTCGGCCTTTTTATTATTTGGAGTCAAGCGACCCAAGCTTAAAAGCGAAAGCCGTGCCAGAAATCACAACCCCTTGATCTTGCTTATTTTTGTAAAAAAATCCGAGAAAAACACGTTCGCAGATGAACACAAGTGAACAGCCACGACTGAACAACTGAACAATTCACGGGTTGACAATGAACAATTTTGAACAACACTGAATGAACGTTTTCGGTTAGCCTGAATTCGATCCCTGTGGGAGCGGGCTTGCTCGAAGGCGGTGTGTCAGTCAGTACAAATGTCGGCTGTCACGGCGCTTTCGCGAGCAAGCCCGCTCCCACAATGGTCTGTGTTATTACGTGCTATTCAGGCCTGCCCCAGCACAAGGAGTCTGTGCGAGACTTGCCACAACAATAAAAAACAGCACCTGCGAGAGTGCCCCATGGCCGCACCTGCTCCTGCCTTGTCCCACGAGGCCATCATCCAGGCCTCCTGGTCCCGTTGCCGTGCCTTTGGCCTGAACCACCAGAGCGTGCCGGCCTTCGATCAATTGCCCGCCCAAGGCATCGCCCAGTTGCTGGAGAGCCAGCATTCGCTGGTGCAGACCACCCACCAGGAAGTCTTGCCGTATTACGAGAACATCCTGAGCAACTCCAACTGCCTGATCATGCTGGCCGACAACCAGGGCCAAGTGCTGACCTCCTGGGGCACCCAGCGCTTCATCGAGCCGAAACTGGCCCATGGCTTCAGCGCCGGGGCGAGCTGGATGGAGCGCTGCACCGGCACCAACGCCATCGGCACCGCGCTGGCCTGCGAACAGGCAGTGCACATCGAGCACGATGAACATTTCCTCAAGGCCAATCGCTTCATGACCGGCTCCGCCGCGCCGATCTTCGATGCCGAGCGCAAGGTCATCGCCGTGCTGGACGTCTCCAGCGACAGCTACCTGCCGCCTTCCCACACCCTGGGCATGGTCAAGATGATGAGCCAGACCGTGGAGAACCGGCTGATCCTCAACTTGTTTCGCGGTGAACACTTCCAACTGACCTTCAACACCGGCTTGAACAACCTCGACAGCCAATGGGCGGGGCTGCTGATCTTCGACGAGAGCGGCCAAGTCCTGTCAGCCAATCGCCGGGCCGACAACCTGCTGGGCCTGAGCCTGTCACGGGTGAGTATTGAAAGCCTGTTCAAGGTTTCGCTGCTGGAACTGCTGAACCAACCCGACGGCCTGCCGTTCGCCCTGCAAGCCTCCGGCAGCAATCGATTCCAGTGCTTGCTCAGGCGTCCGAGCCAGGTGTCGATCAGGGCACGGGTCTTCACCGAGGCGACGCCTGCGCAAGCCCCCGCCAGCAACACCATCAGCCTCAATACCCTGCACTTCGGTGACAACCGTGTGGAAAAAGCCGTGCGCCAGGCCGAGCGCTTGCTGGAGAAGGACATTCCGCTGCTGATCCATGGCGAGACCGGCGTCGGCAAGGAAGTGTTCGTCAAAGCCCTGCACCAGGCCAGCTCGCGCTGCAAGCAGCCGTTCATTGCCGTGAACTGCGCCGCGATCCCCGCCGAGTTGGTGGAGTCGGAGCTGTTCGGTTATGAAAAAGGCGCGTTCACCGGCGCCAACCAGAAAGGCAGCATCGGCCTGATCCGCAAGGCCGACCGCGGCACGCTGTTCCTCGACGAAATCGGCGACATGCCACTGCCGACCCAGGCCCGACTGTTGCGGGTCTTGCAGGAGCGCTGCGTGCAACCGGTGGGCAGCGCCGAGTTGTTCCCGGTAGACATCCGTATCATCTCCGCCACCAACCGCTCGCTGCGCGAACAGGTGCAGCTGGGGCGGTTTCGCGAAGACTTGTACTACCGCATCGGCGGCCTGACCCTGGAACTGCCGCCCCTGCGCGAACGCAGCGACAAGCAGGCGCTGTTCAAACGCCTCTGGGAACACCACCGCGAACCGACCCAATGGGCCGGCCTGAGCCGTGAGGTACTGGATTTGTTCGAACGCCATCCCTGGCCGGGCAACCTGCGACAGGTCAGCAGCGTGCTGCAAGTGGCCCTGGCGATGGCCGAGGAACAGCCGATCCGGCCGGAGCACCTGCCCGACGACTTTTTTGTCGACCTGGAAATGGAGCCGGTGGAAACACCGGAGCCGCTGAGGGTAGACCTCAACGACACCGAAGACTTGAACCGCCAACTGCAGGCCGTGGGCGGAAACATTTCACACCTGGCGCGACGCTTGGGCGTCAGCCGCAACACCCTGTACAAACGCCTGCGACAACTTGAGAGCTGATACAAAACCTGTCCCGCAAGGTGTTTGTGGTGAATACCGAAACGGTGGGAGCGAGCTTGCTCGCGATAGCGTCCGTTCAGCCAATGATCAAATGACTGACACTAGGCCATCGCGAGCAAGCTCGCTCCCACAGGAGGTTCAGTTGGAACACGGGGTCAGTCGAACGCGCCATTGAGCACTTCATAGATGATGCCACTGGCGATCGCCACCAGGATCAGGTCCGTGCCGACCTGCTGCCATTCATAACCGTCATAGTGCGGCAACCGCCCCAGCAGCCGGCCATCAAGCTTCTTGGCGATGCCGGGGGGCAACGGCTTGCCTCGGGCCAGGTTTTTCTGGATACCCGGCGGCAGTGCCGGGCCAGGGCTCCAATAATCGCGATAGCCGCCAATCACGCCCAGGATGCCGCCACGGTCAATGCTCGGGCCGTTCTGCCAATCGCCACCTTGGTTTCCCTTGCCGCCCTGGTTGCCCTTGTTGCCGGGATTGCCTTGACCGCCCTTGTTGCCCTGCCCGCCTTTACCTCCTTGCCCGTGGCCCTGGCCTTGATCGAATTGGGCGTTGCCCTTGCCGTTACCCGGGTCCGCCACGACAACCTCGGAAGCCGCCACCAGGGCGAGGCAGGTTAAAGCTGCAATCAACGAGCGCGATGTGAACATGGTAATGCTCTCAAGAAAGGGGATATCCCCCTGTCAATGTAGACGATCAACACGGTCATCGGTTCGTGCAGCCGCAACCGCGGATACAAGCCCCATACAACCGAGGCAACATTCCGTTTTTATCAGTACGCGGGCCTACTGGGTTTCAAGAATATTCTTACTTAGGTTGAAAACTTATATTTAGGCAATTTCCCACACTTTCTTCGGACATCTAATATTGTCACGATACCGTGACAAAAACCTTGCACCAGCTCGGCCCGGCAAGCTTGACAGTCAAACTTCCGAATGGAACTATCAGGCCGACTTCAAGCTACAGCTTCATCATGGATGGCAATAAAAACAACAAGGAGATCACGCTTGTGCCGCCTCTCGGTGCCCCACTGCCTATCGCCTCTGAATACTCTTCTCGATCCTGCACTGGCGTGTATTTCTTCTCGCCGATAAATATCGCCGTCCTGGTGAATCTTCGATTCAATTGAAACGACAGGCGGTTAATGCAAAGGGATCGCTGATGCCTCTTTTTCATCATTTCTTCGAAAACAATGCCCGTCTTACGCCTGGTAAATCAGCACTGGTAATCGACGGTGTCCACACTCGGTATGACACCCTGGAAAAGCGCGCCACATCGATCGCCGCTTTGCTGATCAAGTGCGGCGTCAAGCGTGGCGACCGTGTGGCCCTGTACTCGCGGATCAGCGCAGACTTGATCGCGGCTTTTCTGGGCGTATTGAAAATCGGCGCAATCACTGCCGCGACACACCCCACCTACAGCCGCAGCAAACTGCTCTACCAACTGGAGCACACCGATGCCCGGGTATTGCTCACCGATCGCTATGAGGATCCAGGGGTGCTGGACTCGGTGGCCAAGCTGGAGACAATCCTTGTATTCGGTGCGCCCCAGGACCTCCCGGCAGACGCCCCCGGCCTTGGAAAAGCCCTGGAAGCACTGACGCCGGACGACCTGGAAAAACCGCTTCCCGCTATCGACGAACGCCTGCCGACCTCGATCTTCTACACCTCCGGATCCACCTTCAACCCCAAGGGCGTGGTGGTCAACCACCCCATCATGATCGCGGCCGCGACCAGCGTCATCGATTACCTGGGCAATACCGCCAGCGATGTCATCCTCAGTTACTCGACCCTGGCTTCCGACTACGGCGTCTACAACATCATGATGCCGTTGTTCTTTGGCGGCACCGCCGTGATCGAAAGCCAACCCGCGAACTGTGCCGACGACGTGCTCGAAGTGATCAGGCGAGAACAGGTGACCGGCCTGCATGAATCCGGCCTGGCGCGACGGCAGCTGTCCATGGACGAACTGCTGCGGCTCAAGCGTGATCGCAGCTACGTGGCGCGGCCCGATTCGCCCCGGCGATATCTACGTACTCGACCAGCATGACCGTCATTACCTGCGCGGCGGGAAAGACCAGGACCTGATCCTGGTCAGCGTCTTCAATCCGCCCCTCAAGGGCGACGAGCGACACAACCTGAATGACGCGTCCGGCTCTGCCTATTGACCGGCTCCCCAGCTCCTCGACACGAGAACACCATGCGCAAGGATTACCTGGCTTTTTTCACCTCAATGTTCCTCTCCCGGCTGGCCGACCAGATACTGTTGTTCATCGTCCCGCTGATTGTGTTCCAGACCACCAATAGCGTTTCCTGGGCGGGCCTGGCCTTCTTCGTCGAGTCCCTGCCGCGCTACTTGTCGTTCCCGATTTGCGGCGCCCTGTGCGACAAGTTCTCGCCCATCCGCATCCTGCACATCAGCCAGGTCTATCGCGCCGCGGCGTGTGTCGCGGCAGTGGTCCTGTACGCGATCTTTGGCGGCATCTACTGGATCGTGGCCCTCTCGGCGTTGTGTGGCGTACTGACCACCCAGGGCATCATGGCCCGCGAAGTGGTGATGCCTTACATATTCAAGCACTACACCTACACCAAGACCCTGTCGTACTCGCAAATCGCCGACCAGACCGGCCTGGTGCTGGGCCCGTTGCTCGCCGCGCTGATGCTTGAGGTGTGGGCGTGGCACTGGGTGGTGCTGGCGATTGCCGGACTGTTCCTGCTGGCGGACCTGGCGATGCTGTACTGGCAGCGCACCAGTTCGGTCACCCTGGAAACGTTCGAGCAACATCACGACCTCTGGCTCAACCCGTTGCGCATCGCTTTCGGCCATATCCGCAACCTGGCGGAACTGAAAAAAGTCATCAGCCTGGCGGTGGGCGTCAACTTGATCATCGGTGTCACACTCGCCACTTCGGCGGCCATGGTCATCGGTCAATACAGCACCGGCAAGGACTATTACGCCGGGGTGCAGGCGGCCGGTGCCGTGACCACCATCGTCATCCTGTTCTTCCTGGCGCGGGTCACGCTGCCCTTGAAATTGCTGGGTGCCCTGTCCTACACGTTGATTGCCGCCGGTGCGTTCATCACCGCGTTCAGCCCCCATGCCTGGGGGTATGTGGTCGGTTTCCTGCTGGTCGTCGGCTTCGACAAGATGTTCAACGTGTACATGCGCAGCATCCGCCAACAAGTCATTCCGCCCCAGGATTTCGGCAAGACCGTTGGCGTCATTACGCTGCTCAACAACTTGTCCCAACCGCTGGCAGGCCTGTTGGTCGCAGTGCTGGCCGCGCCTATCGGCACGCAACAGGTGATCCTGCTGCTGGCATTCGCCACCAGCCTGATCGGCATCGCAGTGATCGTGGCATTTAAAAAAACGACACCCGCGCCGGCAGCCTATGGCGTCGATCCGGAGTGATCGAGCTGGGCCTCGAAGACGTGGAACGGCCCGGCACACACAATCGTTTCGAATAGATCGGTTTGTATTATCAGTGACTTATTGTTGAGGCATGGTTGCAACGTTGCAGCGTCGTACGCGTCTGCCTGGGTGCTTTGCCCGCCATTCGTCGCTTGTCGAACGTTACGGCCAACCGACGACAAAGTCTGGCTTAGGGTTTGCACCGGCTTGCTCCAGCAGCCAAGAACGACGTAATTCTGACGCGGCGGCAAATCAATCAATGCTTGGTCAGCAAACGGAGATGTACCGTGTCAACTCTCAACGAAATCGCAGCGAACCACGCGAGAATGGCAAAGGCAAAGGAAGAAGAGTCGATGCGGCTGAGTGCGCTTCAGGGACAGGTGGTGGGGAGTTTCGAGATTGCGTCCAACGAGACGAAACCAGACATCCCCCTGCACCTCCTGGCGGGTGTGCAAGAGCACTCGTTCGGGGAGGCCGCTGCACTCAACTACTGACCTGCGCATCGATTGGATTCATCGCCCGCGGCGGGCGGGCGACTCCCTGCTTCACAATTGCCTGGCTAAAGCAGCGGCCAGGATGCCGGCGGCAATCGCCGGCAAGGGCTTTTTCAGTATCAGCATGATGACCGCTGTGGTCAGCAGGGCCAGCCGCGCACCGTTGTCGCCTTTAACCGCCAGTGGCGCCAGCACCGCCACCAGCACCGAGCCGGACATGGCCGTGATGAACTGCTGCACCCGATAGTTGATCGGCACGAAGGACATCACAAAAACACCGCCCCACCGAGTCGCCAATGTCACGGCGGCCATTATCAATACGACCAGCAAGGTGCCATACCCCGCCGTTTCAATATTCATTGTTTTTTCTCCATCCACAGTGCTCCCAGAATGCCCCCCGCCAAAGCCCCCACCACGACATGACTGTTAGCCGGTAAATACCAATAGGCCAACAGCGATGAGCAAGCCGCCACGGTCCAGATGATGAGCATGCGCAGGTTCTTTTTCCCGCCCACGACCATCGCCAACAAGAAACAGCCCATCACCATATCGAGCCCGAAACTGACCGGGTTCTCGATAGCGCTGCCAAAATGAAGCCCCAGCCAACTCCCCAGAATCCAAGTGACCCACAGTGCAATGCCGCCGCCAAATAAAATCCCCAGTCCCGGCTTGCCCTGACTGAACGCCTGCATCGCCATGGCCCAGTTGGCGTCCGAGACAACCAGCATCACACCGTAGCGTTTGGCAACGGGCAACTCCCGCAGCCACGGGTAAAGCGTCGCGCCCATCAACAAGTGCCGGGCGTTGATGGCGAAGACGGTGATCATCAGCGGAACCACCGGCACTTGCTGCCCCCACAGATCCAACGCGGCAAATTGAGACGCGCCGGCGAAAACCAAGGTGCTCATGAGCACGGCTGACGTATCGCTCAAGCCCGTTTGCGCAGCCGCCAGGCCGAAAGCAACGCCGAACACGACGACAAAAAGAGCGAGGGGGATCAGTTGCTTGAAACCGTCGTAAATGTGCTTCAGCTTTAACTCATGCAAATGGGGTTGTTCGCTCGACAAAACATCGCCTCTTCTGGTTATTCACGGTGAAAAAGCTGGGAGTATGAAGCTGAATCTTCATGGCGAAAACTTCTTGGCGAACCTATATCCGTCAACTTGGCGAATCCTATCCGTCGTAAAGCCCGCGATGAGCGCGTACCGTGCCCCATTTCCCGATTCAAAATGGGCGTCATTCAAACTGCCACTACGCCATAGGTGAATACCATGAGCACCCTTGAAAAAGCGATATCGATTGCCGCGCTGGCCCATGAAGGGCAAGTGGATAAGGGCGGCGCTCCTTACATTTTGCACCCCCTGAGGGTCATGCTGCGCCTGGCCCATGACGAAGAGCGCATCGTGGCGGTGCTGCACGACGTGGTCGAAGACACCGCGACAACCCTCGCCGACCTGCGCGATGAAGGCTTCAGCGATGCAATCCTGGGCGCCATCGACGCGCTCACCAAACGCGAAGGCGAGACTTACCAGGCCTTTATCGAGCGGGCTGCACGCGACCCGATCGCGCGTCGAGTGAAGCTGGCCGACCTTGCGGAAAACAGCGATTTATCCCGCATAAGCGAGCCAAGCCAGAAAGACCTGGATCGAATTGAAAAGTACCGCAAGGCAACTGACTACCTGATGGCCTTGCAGCAGTAGGTGCCATTGAAACCAATAGAGTGAAGCGCGTCACAGACCAAGCGACCGCTCAAGCTGCCAATGCGGAATGTTCCACATCAACGGTCATAAAGCGGCAAAATAAACACCCCGGACAACTCGCTCGAATCTTCGATAAAACCAAAGCAACCAATGCTCTAGACCAGAGCACAGGATTTCTTGGAAGAAAGACAACTATTTATGGAAAACAGGAGCCTTGAAAATGAGCACGACTGAACAAGTACAAAGCACGGGCAAATACAGCGCCAAGTGGCAGGAACGCTTCGACTTCTTTGACACCTACGGTGCGCCAAACGACCCGCGCTACAAGGAAGCCGTCAAGACGCTGCCTGGCGTCAAGAAGAAAATCCTCATCAACGCCAACGTGATTGCGTTTTTCTTCGGCCCTATCTATTTGTTTGTCCTGGGGCTCTGGAAGAAAAACCTGGCCCTGCTGGGTATTTTCCTGGCGATCAATATCGCATTGAGCGTGATTTTCGCACTCATCGGCATGGAGTTTCCCCGTCCCTTGAGCACAGGCCTGAGCATCGCCCTGTCGATGATGTACGCACTCATGGCCAACTACGCGTACTACCTCAAAGAAGTGAAGGGCGAGCAAGGCTGGAACCCGTTCAAAGGCATGCGTCTCTGATTGCAGGCTCGGCTCATCAACAGCCCGCACCTCGTCATGCGTGTGCGGGCTTGTTGTTTCTGAGTCGTGGGAATTTGGATAGCCAAGCCTACAGACCTCAAATCAGTCCTGCCCAGTCATGGCATTGGCTGCAGTCTGCGCCGAAAGCGGAACATCGAACACTCGATCGAACCCCCACTGAAAAACCAGCGCGTAAAAAAAGAAAAACACGAACAACCCCAGGTTGGTCACCAGCGCCAGCCACAGGCTGATGCCCAACCATGCGCCAATCACCGGAGTGAGGATCAACGTCAAGCCGCCTTCAAATCCGAGGGAGTGAAGCAGTCGTCGCTTCCAATTGCGACGGCGGCTGGGTTGGCGGCGCTCCCACCACTCGAACAGGCCGTTGAAAAGCATGTTCCAGGCCAGCGCGACGGCAGAAATCAACAGCGACAGCAGGGTTGAATACCCCATCCCTTGTTCGTAGGTCAGCGCGAGCGCCGGGGCCACGAACAGCACACCGCCGGCTTCGTAGAGGATGGCCTGGAGGATTTTACGGGGAGTGCCTTGCATCGGTGGGCTCCTGAGCCGAGTTGGAAGCCCCCAGCCTGGCAAGTTGAGCACCCGCGCACAATTGAGCTAAATTGAGCCACGCTCAACCTGAGTAACCTACCCGCCCATGTTCGCCAAACTGCCCCTCACCGCCTTGCGCGGCTTCGAGTCCGCCGCACGGCTGGGCAGCTTCAAGGCGGCGGCTCAGGAACTGAACGTCAGCCCGGCGGCGATCTCCCACCAAGTCAAAAGCCTTGAAGCCTTCCTTGGCGTGCGCCTGTTCGATCGCTCCAGCCAAAACGTGCGCCTGAGCGCCGACGGCGAGCGCCTTCACCCTTATATGCACCGCGCCCTGCTCGATATCCAGCAGGGCCTGCAGATACTGTCGCCATCGTGTACCGCGCAATCCCTGGTGGTGAGCACAACGCCGGCGTTCGCCAGCCTGTGGCTGATACCTCGGCTCGGGGACTTTCATCGGTTGCACCCGGAAATCGACGTCAGGCTGCACAGCAGCAACGACGTGGTGGATCTGCGACGAGACGCCAGCATCGACCTGGCGATCCGTGCCCTGTTCAGGCCGGATCCACAGCTGTACGAACAGCCTTTATTGGATGAGTATTTTGGCGTTTATTGCCGCCCCGGTTGGCAACCACCCGCGGCGGGCTCGCCTGTTGAACTGATCGACGTGCCATGGCTGAGCAGCGCAAACGTCGCAATCGACTGGCCTGCATGGTGCGCCAAGGCCGGTACCCTCGGCTGGCTGGAGCGCGCGCGTTTGCGGCGCTATGACGAAGAACAGCATGCCCTGCAAGCGGCGATCGCCGGGCACGGGTTGGTGCTCGCCAGCAATGTGCTGGTTGCTGAGGCGGTTGCGCGTGGGGAGCTGGTTGATTATCGCCCCGAGGTTCGCTTGGCGGGTGCGCGGTATACGGTGGTGTGCGTGCCGGGAAGGGAGCGGCAGGTGGAAGTGCGGGCTTTTAGTCAGTGGGTGCTGGGGCGAAGTATCGGTTGAATCAGGTGTTCTTGACTTCACCCGCAGCAACCACAGCCAACTGACCGCTTGTCGCTTCTGCCATACCTGACAGTTATCACTCGAACATATCACAGGTTACATAAGCAGTTACTTACTCAACTCGCCTGCTGAAAACTGACTGCATAAAATCTGGTGCACCCCCGCATTCAATTTCATTCCTAAGGTAGTACCTCGGTACTTATTACGTAGGAAATAGAACCATGAACTTTAAACTTGAAGAATTACCTGACAACTCAATTACCGAAGCCAAACTCGTGCGCCACCTGTCTGCACGCATCGGCGCGTTGTTTAGTTCGGTCTCCGAAATGCTGGAAGATGTCGAATTGAATGACTCGACAATATCGGCAGGAGACTCTCTTCTAGCGCAAGGCTTCCGGTATGAAGTCATGGCAGAAACGGCCGAACCTCATCTGGTGACTGCCGGAGGCCTGAAACTTCGCGTACTTGCCGACGCGTCGGAGCGAATGTCATTGGCGGCATTCGGTGCAGACCCCTTGGGCAACGAAGATAGCGTGCCCGCTTTGCAGAAAGCAGCAAGGGCGGCCAACGAGGCGCAAGCGACGCTGGTTGCAAGGGGCCGGTTCAAACTCCTCGGTAACGGCCTCATTGAACTCACCACCGATTGCGATTTCTCTGGCGCCGTATTCGACTGTTCGGCTTGGTCCGGGCGCTTTGTCTTTGGCAGAAAAAACAGCGCAGAGACCTACGGGCCAGACTCTGCCGTGGTCAGGCTTTTGATGAGCTCTCAGGATCTCGATGTAGGCTCGTCACGATTCTCGGGCTGGTTCGGCCGTCCGGAAGTCAGCGACAGTTTTGTCATCATCTATACCGAACAGGATTTTTACACCTACCGCTCGGAGGCAAAAAAAAGGATCGAGCTAAACAGAGTCTACAAGGATGGCGTTGTGTCCTCGCCGCTAAGGTATTCCCTGGCCGGCGTTAACGTATCCTCTGTGAAAGTATTTCGAATGGAAGATCGACGACGCACGGTCAAGGGATTAACGCTGGACATCCGCAACAACGCTGAATCAAACGAATACGTGCGTGTCAGCACCAGCTTGCTCGATCTGGATGTGCGCTTCATCCAGGATGAAAATATCTATACGCCACGCAACCCAACCTATGTTTATTTTGCTGAATGCTGTCAGGTGAGGGCTCGCACGGAGATGCAGTGGGCGATCCGGAACGAAAATTTCAACTATGCTTATAACTTCCAACTCAATACCTGCTACGACATAGAAATAACGCCCCATGCCGACGGTGAAGGATGGGGCGCGACCGGTAACAATCTTTGCCAACGGGTCACCCTGCGAGACGGCGTGCTCAGCCGTGTGGATTTCCATCAACCATTCATGGAATGGTTGCGATTGCGCAACATGGTGGTAGGACATAGCGGGATTCTTGTGACGGCACTCGGCACTTTAGATCTCGATACGGTGACCTTCCATGCCCGTAATATGGCAAGCCGCAGCGACGGGTTTGTGAAAGGAAGAGGTGATACGGGAGGGTTCTGCGATGGCGACCTCCTGATGCGTGACATCACGATCATCAGCAATAAAGGTGTCGGCGATCTGGAGCTTCTTCTGCATACACAAAGCTCTGGCACGGCAAAACCCGCCGGGACCCCAATCGAGTATCGATTTTGGCGCAGGATCGTTGTCGATGGACTTGAATATCGATCCCAATTGAATGTGCCGCAACGGCTCTGGGTCAGGCCCGGTAAAATTCAATTCGCCGACGCGTCCATTGCAGTATGCGAGGAGCTCACCGTCCACAATGCCCATGGCTCCGGCCTGAACGTGGATGTAAATCTCGATGACAGACTCCCCTCAAAAGAAAGCCTGTTCGCACTCAAACTCGACCTGGAAAACATGGTGGGTGAGGCCATTGCTACACAGGGCAATAACGCGAATTTTCGAGTGATAGCCTCCATAAGAAACTGTCGTGGTTTTGCTCAGGAAGACGGTATCGCCTTCAAGCCTCAAGCGCCAGGCGAATACACGATGACAGGCGGTTGCGTCTCAAGGATCGACTGCCTAGGCACTCGACCTCCCATTGCGCCAGTCCTGCTCCAAGCGTATGGCTCCGTTATCGTTGATACCTATGATGATCGAGACTTGCTCACTGCCAGCCAGAATGGCGATATCCGTTTAATAGATTGCACATTCAGGGTGGCGGTGCAGGACAGGCTTGCCACCCTACTGGGCGCCCTGCTGGAGCGCCCAAAGTTCTTCGTCAATGGCACCAGAAAACGCTGGTCTCTCGGCGAAGACTTGCATGGGAAGCCGGGAAACCTGGAGCTACCTCATTCCCCACGTGAAGGGCAAAAAGTCAGATTGGTCATGGGATACACCAGTAACTCGACTGCAACCGAAGTGGAGTTGCTTATGCCTGCCGTGGGACAACGTACGGTCTTTGCCGGCTTTCATGAAGACGATGAGCCGGGCTTGGGTATTTTGCACCGCACCGCAGAGACCACACTCGCGGTATCGGGCCCTGTCTGGTTCAGGTATCTGCGTCTCGGATGACGCTCGGCGCTGCATCGCGCCTGAGCGGCTCTCCGAAAAGTGGATGACGGACCACAATTTCGAGTTCACCTAAGAAAGAGGCGGATCCGCCGCGAAATTCGTAGGAATATTGAGAAAGGAATGCCAAGCATCCACAGCGTCATGATGGCGCTGGGTGGCATCCTCCCAAGAAGGACCGGAGACCTCTTTCGCAGAAACCAGCATCATCATTTTTATCGTTGCGGCATCCAGCTCTTTGAGAAGCTCATGGGATGTGGCCCTGAATTCTTCGAACGACGTCATTCCATTTACCTCGGGCGGTGCTCACCGCTATTGAGAAATACATATTCCTCGATAAATGGAGTCCCCCGGGGCGGCAGTAATTCCAAAGGGTCGGACCGCCGGTAAATTCATTACGAGGCGATGCTCACTGCCTGCGGAACTCTCTAATCACTGGGCAGGAATCGATTGATGATCATCGAGACCGCTTGCACCGGATGTAACCACTGTGTGAAGCCGGGGACATGCCAGTAAGCGCCGTCTTGAAGCGCAATGTCACGGCTTCGGCTAATCTTCGTTTTTTTGGCAAGGAGCCAATCTGATGAATTTCAGAACCGCTTGGGCGCTTCTCGTAGCCACGTCAGTTTCGGGCTGTGGAACCATCAATACCACCTTCCGCGACGACATCATCGCAAGCAACAAGCTGGCCCGCTGGAACTCGCACTGCGACTCGGTGCCAAGAATCTATAGCGGTGCTGTTTTTGATTACTGCACGCTTGATGCTGCACCTCGTCAAAGCACCGGCTTCGACGGACAGCCCTCTGCATCGCTAATTGCGTTGGATATGGGGCTGTCCGGGCTCGCTGACACGCTTGTTTTGCCCTACACGATTTACTTGCAAAACAAGCACGGGGATATCAAAAAGGCGATTGTTGAATAGCTGTCCTTGACAGATATCGCACAGCATCGGCCTATCCATATCCGACCCCGAGTCCGAACAGTGCCAGCAACAACGTTAGGGGACATCCGACGCCTCCTGAATAGAGGACTGTTTCTCGTAAGCACTTAATCGTCCCGGGCTTACCTGGCTCCGGCTTTCATAAAAGTGTCCAATGCAGAAAAAAATCTGTCCCCTTCCCACTCACGAAATCAGCCCTTATACAGGTACTTATGGACAAGTAACGGCCTTTCGAGACTGCTTCTTGGTCCACAGAAGACGACCGTTGATTCTTCCATCAGACCATGACTCGGTAACCAGAGCGCAATTGCCGCTCAGGTTCTCAACAAACGTCCTTGGATAGCCTTCAGGCTCATCTCCACCCCAACGCATCCAATTTGGATCTGGCGAAGTCACCGATCGATAAGGCATGCAGGCTGCCAGTGTGACCAGCGAGAATGCCAAAATTATTTTTCTCATATAAGTTCCGACCAATTTGGCGAGTGTCCGGGCAAAAACGCGGGGTATAAATTGATTGGATGCTTTCCCAGCGTGAGCGACGACGAGGACTTGCTGTAAGTGCCGCTATACAACCCACCTCGATCGGCGGAAACCAGAAAGCTGGGGACAGACCGCGATTTGAGTTCACGTGTAATCGGACCGTCTCATAGTCGTGGTCTGCCCGCGTCTCCCTTTCATCCGCAGCCCGCAAGACCATTGCCGCGGGTGAAGATGAGGGGATGGGGAAAGCCTTCGATTTGAACTCATGATCCAACCCACTGTAACGCCACCCTAGCGATGCTCGCTCCCTGCGGGCTCGGCCAGTAAAGAAGGCACGGAAACGGCGCAAAGGGTTTAAATTGGACCAGGCCATATCCAAGCGTGCCTGCACCATCTCATTTTTCGCCTGGACGATCAGCCCTGCCAAACTAAGCGCCCTCCTTTTGAACTCCCTGTGAAGCGCCTGCTCCTCGGTCTCGTTTCCCAGTGGCTTAACTTTCATCTCGGAAAATGTGAAAAGCGTTTTGTCGCTGAGCACGTAAAACGTGTCGCGACATTTTTGTATATTGCCCTGAAAGATAAAATCGACCGAACAGAACGCATGTTCGTCCATGTCTACGTAATACAGCGGCTCACCCAGAAGATTTCGAACTTTTCCGTCCTGATGAATCCGGCCCAAGGGCGCCCCATCGCTGCCTCTGCCTTTGAAGACCAGGTAGCGGCCGTTCGTATAGTTGTACGGCATTAGCGCTCCCCGTTGCCCATTCGCTTCGTGTTAGCACTTGAAAAGCACATTGCACCGGGTACACCACCCTTCAGCTGCGCTCCGGTTCATTGGAAAACGGAAGGGAGGATGACTTGTATCGGCAACCGTCAAAACCAGTGAGAATTTTATGAATCTACGCCGAAGCTCATCGACTGGAACGCTCATGCCTGCCCCATCGACTACTTGCATAACCCCGCCCGACACCCGGCTGTCAATCCGTAGCCACTCAAACTGCCAGCCTGTTACCCACGTGAAGTCTCGAATTTGATAGTCGCCGGTGACGCTTTGGCATTGAGCGAGTTTCTTGTTGGAAAGGTCAAAGACAAAAAATAGGGGGCTTGGATAGCCGAGCAGTTGAGTATCGTCAAGGCTCAGACCTTCTTTCAGGTTGATGGATGCGACAAGTGCTTTTGCTCGTCTCTTGCGCCATATCAAGTACCCTATGGCGAGGCAAAAAATAGAACAGGAAGCGACGAAGAGCTGACGTCCTTCGACTGTAAGCTGATCGGGCCAAAACCGTACCACACCCCACAAGAGTCCTATCGTCGCAAGCCCCGATACCCAAGCGGCGGGGATCACTATACTGTTAGCGAGATTAGCTCCGAGCGTCCTCGAACAGCTTTTCATAACCGCATCCTCATAGAAGAGCTCGCAGGTTATCACTCACAGGGCGCTAACTTATAAGACTTGGCCCGCAATGCGTAGGTATGTGCCTTGAGCAGGGCTTCGTTTGCTTGGTTGCGCTGAGAACCTCACCGTTGGCCGGCTAACCTCTTCAGTCGTCCAGAGCCATCATCGACGTATGCAAATACGCCCAGAAACGCGGCGAGTTCGCAGGCGAGCTGTTTCTGTTGATTGACTTTTTTTCCAACGACACGGCGAGCGATTAACAAGCGCCCGTTTTCATACTCGATGTAATTGCTGTAGGACGAGCGAAAAACAGCAGCGTGGCCGTCGGGCTTGAGCACTATTCGCAGCGGTGTACGTTTCGTTAGCCGATACCATCCGAGGAAAGCCACACCAGACGATCCCACAGTCAGTGAAGCACGCTCGCTGATATCTCTGCCCAATCGATATACCCACCACATCACAACAAGGCTTGCGAGGATGATACCCGGCCATTGCCTCCCAGGTAACGACAGCCCGGTCGATAAGCTGATACAGAAGACTGCCGTGATGCCCCAGGGTGCCTGGCGAAGCAGTGGGACAAAGAGCAAACGACCGATGCCGATCTGCGGCCGGATGATGAAAACCTCGTTGGAGCCAAGTGATGTCATCCGTAATCTTCTATCGCAGCCTGGGCACGCAGCCATTCACTCACCAGCCTTATCCACGAACGCCATAGAACTCGTTCAGTGCTATTAACTCGAACACAGCGACCAACACACAGAAAGCAACGAATCTTCTTGTGAAAACCCTTCGGGGCCTTTCGTATGGCTGGATCTCACCGAGCCCGTCAAAAAGCGCGGACAAGAAATCGAGCAACCCCATCGACACCTCCTAAGCACAGCAGGCCCCATCTATCAACGCTGAGGGCAACCAATCTTGAATCGCCTGATAGACAGCGCCTCGTTACGTGCGTCCTTTTCGTGCTGAGCTTTCATGGTGAAGCTGTCGTCTTGGTAGCTGCGAGCCATGGCTTGGTTGTTTCGGTCGATTTCACTGTAAATGCGCGCGCACTCAGTGGCCACTGCTGCCGGTTCGGTTGGAATGGGTGCATTTTCGACATCGAGAACGTATTGGGATTTCTGATAGGCGCAACCAGCCAGTGTGACCGCCGCCAAAAACGTCATTGCCATTTTGTACATGAGACATCCTTATCTTAGGTAGCGGACTCGTTTCAATGAAGAACCCTGCGGCTCTCCCCGATCCTGATGCGATCGAGCGCGCGATTTAACGCATCCAAGGCGTCTAGAAGCGCTTTTGCTTCAGCTTCACGACCATCTCCCCAAAGACGCTCAGCCATTTTATTGAGGGCCAGGATCGATCTCTCGATATCAGCCGCAGTTGCCGTTTTGGAGTCTGCTGACTGTTTCGTCATGCGGTTCTTCTGATTAGAGGCAAAACCCGGTCAATGGCGGGCTGTGCTTGTTAGTTCTTGCAGACCACCTGCGGAGGCGCAGCAGGCGTCAGCTTTTTGGGAATTACAAGTGGCGTGCCAGGTAAAGTGGCGAGTTCGAAAACCCCCAATATGCAAAGAAGCGCTTGCCCGCCTTCATTGTTTGGCATGCTACCCACCCCTGCCAAAGCTTCGTAGTCTTTTCCTGGTTCCAGCGTGTAAACGAGCGCCTGGCCACCGCAGGATGAGTAAGTGCTGCCATAGCTACCGATGGTCGCGCCCAGGGTCGCAATCTGGAATGGCAAATCAGCCCTGACGCGATACTCGGTTACGACCTCTTTATACATCCCTTCGCCCATCCGAATAGCAGGAATGTACTGAGTAAGAGTGGGCGAAACTCTTTTCGGCATGTCAATGGTCGTCGACTTCAGGGGGTGCTGCGGATAGTTGATGTTCGCCGTCCCGTCCCGCCCGAAACGTCCGGCTTCAGCCATCTTATGCCGGGTAGCAGGAGCGCAACCGCCCACGATGCTATCGCCATACACACTGGAATTGGTGATAACGCGAACACGCGCCAATCCCTCGGATTGAGCAGGCTCTTCGTATGGAACTGAAGGTATCCCAGAGCAACCAGTAAGGGCTGCAGCAAAAAAAGTTACGAAAGCGACAACCCGCATGACCATGTCCTTATGCACTCGATAAATCCAAAAAAACCCGACACTATGGCCGGGCTTTTTGTGCACTCCAGTGCACAGGAATGACAGGATGAATAGATGATGGCTTGTTGGCTCACCGGGAGTCAAACAGCTTTGGTGTGGTCGCAGCAAACGTCAGGGGCGCCCTGCCAGGCACTTGAACTCAAGGCCCGCCATGGACGGGCTACTCACGAAAGTACGCCAGCTAGCGATTAAAGCGCTCGACAAGCGAATATTGCGTTGACGCTGTCTTGGTCAACTCCTTGTTCAGATTTGCCGATTGGTTTGCTTGTTCAGAAGTTTGGTCGGCCAGGTGAGCGATCGTTGTGATGTTACGACTAATCTCTTCGGCGACGGCTGTTTGCTCCTCAGTGGCGGCAGCAATCTGTGTGGTCATGTCGGTGATGTGGGAGACGGCCTCGCTGATGCCTTGTAAAGCCTTGTCCGCCTCAAGTACCCAAGAAACGCCTTCCTGTGCTTGACGGTGACCGCTTTCCATTTTCTCCACTGCATTGTTGGATGACGTCTGGAGCTTGGTGATCAGGTCATGAATCTGGGTTGTTGATTGCGCAGTGCGCTGGGCTAATTGACGAACCTCATCAGCCACTACAGCGAACCCTCGCCCCATGTCGCCAGCACGCGCTGCTTCGATCGCGGCATTGAGTGCGAGCAGATTGGTCTGATCGGCAATGCCTTTGATCACATCGACAACCGTACTGATTTCGCTGCTGTCCTTGGCCAACTGGGCAACTGTCAAACTTGTTTCGCCTACAACGGTAGAGAGGCGCTCAATAGCCACACGGGTATCCCGAGCGACTTCACGGCCTCGACCGGTAAGGAGGTTCGCTTGTTGCGTGGCGTCGGCCGTCCTTTGAACATGGCTCGCAACTTCCTGGGTGGTCGCAGCCATTTGGTTGACCGCGGCGGAGACCTGCTCGGTTTCTAGGCGCTGGCGGTCCAAACCTTTAGAGCTGTCAGTGGCGAGCACGTCGGATTGCTCGGCTAGCGCACTAAGTTGTTCGGCGGTGTCTTGCAGTCGAGTCAGGCAAGTCTTCAGGCGCGAAGTCTGGCTGACGAAGGCTGCTTCTAAACGGGCTTGTGGTCCGCTCGCATCGCTATACATCTGAGCGATGAGTGAATCAGAGGTAGAGGGTTCAGCCATCTGCAACAGACGCAGAATGCCTCGGCTCTGCCAGTGTGAAGAGAGCAATCCCACCGGCACTGCTATGGCTATGGTCAGGGCTATCGCCACAGATGCGCTGAAGAACAATCCTAACGAGGAGCCAGTCAAACCTATGGCGACATACGGCAAACAACCCATTAGAGCGGGCAGCCAGAGGTCTCGACGAGGGGTTTCCGGCTTTCCCTGACTGATGCGTTTATAGAGGGATTCCGCGCGGCGTATCTGATCAGCTGTCGGTTTTACTCGAACCGATTCGAAGCCTACCACCTGGCTGCCTTCAAATATTGGTGTGACGTAGGCGTTGACCCAATAGTGATCGCCATTTCTGGAGCGGTTCTTAACGATACCCATCCATGGCCGGCCCTGCTTGAGAGCCGCCCACATGTGGGCGAAAACGGCAGGGGGAACGTCAGGATGACGGACGATATTTTGCGGAGCACCAATCAGATCGGCTCTCTCAAAACCGCTGATCTCTACAAAGGCATCATTGCAGTACGTAATAACCCCCCGAACGTTTGTCGTCGAGATGAGCTTCTGCTGAGGCGCGAGTGAAATCTCACGCTGTGTTACCGGCTGATTATTTCTCATTCCGATGATTCCTTGATTCCTTAAGAAGCCATCGGCCAATAAGTGAATAAACTGAATTTACTTATGAGAAAAATCATTGCGCCGCTGGCTGACAACACACCCAGCAATCGAGGTGTGCGCCGAACTGGCGTTCTGAGGTGGGGGTTTTGCAAAAGTTTTGCAAATGGCAGAACGCAAAAAGGGGCTACCGTTTCCGGTAACCCCTTCTAGACCGCCCAGCAGAGCGGATTTTGTTTGGTAGGCGCGATTGGACTCGAACCAACGACCCCCACCATGTCAAGGTGGTGCTCTAACCAACTGAGCTACGTGCCTGCTGTGAGGCGGCATTCTACGGAATTCCAAAGGGGTGTCAATACCTTTTTTTCACCTAACCCTATGAATATGCAAAATATTTAATTTCACCAATACGACGAAGATTCAAGGGGTGGCTGGCGGCCGATTTTTATCTCGGGTAGGATCGCTGCATTCGTAAAAAATATAAAACAGAGGTTCCAGAATGGCGAACACACCGTATCCAGAGTCTTATTACGCCGCGTCGGCCAACCCCGTTCCTCCGCGCCCTGCCCTGCAGGATGACGTCGAGACGGATGTTTGCGTGATCGGCGCTGGTTACACCGGTCTATCCTCTGCGCTGTTTTTGCTGGAGAACGGTTTCAAGGTCACGGTCCTTGAGGCGGCGAAGGTGGGCTTTGGGGCTTCAGGTCGTAACGGCGGGCAGATCGTCAACAGTTATAGCCGCGACATCGACGTGATCGAGCGCAGCGTCGGTCCTCAGCAGGCGCAGTTGCTGGGCAATATGGCGTTTGAGGGTGGGCGGATCATTCGTGAGCGGGTGGCGAAGTATCAGATTCAATGTGATTTGAAGGACGGCGGTGTGTTCGCCGCCCTCACCGCTAAACAAATGGGCCACCTGGAGTCGCAGAAGCGTTTATGGGAGCGTTTCGGTCATACCCAGCTGGAGCTGCTGGATCAGCGGCGTATTCGCGAGGTGGTGGCTTGCGAGGAGTATGTGGGCGGTATGCTGGACATGAGCGGTGGGCATATTCACCCGCTCAACCTGGCCCTGGGCGAAGCAGCGGCCGTGGAGTCCCTGGGCGGGGTGATTCATGAGCAATCGCCGGCGGTGCGTATCGAGCGTGGCGCCAGCCCGGTTGTGCATACGCCACAAGGCAAGGTCAGGGCCAAGTTCATTATCGTGGCGGGCAATGCCTACCTGGGCAATCTGGTGCCGGAGCTGGCAGCCAAGTCCATGCCTTGCGGTACCCAGGTGATCGCCACCGAGCCATTGGGCGATGAGTTGGCTCATAGCCTGCTGCCTCAGGATTATTGCGTCGAAGACTGCAACTACTTGCTCGACTACTACCGGCTGACGGGCGACAAGCGCCTGATCTTCGGGGGCGGCGTGGTTTATGGCGCGAGGGATCCGGCGAACATCGAGGCGATCATTCGGCCGAAGATGCTCAAGGCATTCCCGCAGCTCAAGGACGTGAAGATCGATTACGCCTGGACCGGAAATTTCCTGCTGACACTTTCGCGTCTTCCCCAGGTAGGGCGACTGGGGGATAACATTTATTATTCCCAGGGCTGCAGCGGCCATGGCGTGACGTACACACACCTGGCGGGCAAGGTCCTGGCCGAGGCGCTGCGTGGCCAGGCTGAGCGTTTTGATGCGTTTGCGGACCTGCCGCACTACCCCTTCCCTGGTGGGCAGCTATTGCGCACGCCGTTTGCGGCGATGGGGGCTTGGTATTATGGGTTGCGGGATAAATTGGGGTTCTGAAGCAGCCAACAACAAGGGCTGCTTCGCAGCCCTGCGGGGATAAATCCCCTCGCCACAGCAAGCTCCCTCGCCACGGACTTGTTCCAAGATCGTTATTCCGAAAACAAAAAACCCCGGTCTTTCGACCAGGGTCTTTGCTATCGACTAGAAGTAGCTTTACAGCTTTCTTCGTAGCTTCAAGGCGTTCAGTGGGCCTCGAAGCAGATATGGCGCAGCGGACGGGACTCGAACCCGCGACCCCCGGCGTGACAGGCCGGTATTCTAACCGACTGAACTACCGCTGCGTATCGCTATGGACTTGCGTCCAGTTAACTCGTCTGATCAAAACCCTTGGGCTTCAATCTCGAACCAGGCGAACCTGCTTCGGAAATATGGCGCAGCGGACGGGACTCGAACCCGCGACCCCCGGCGTGACAGGCCGGTATTCTAACCGACTGAACTACCGCTGCGCGTCGGTGGAGGCTTTTGACAGCTTCCGTTTTGCTTTCGCAAAACTCTCGTAAAACATGGTGGGTGATGACGGGATCGAACCGCCGACATTCTGCTTGTAAGGCAGACGCTCTCCCAGCTGAGCTAATCACCCTTTGCTTCGTTGAGGCCGCGAAATTTACGCAGGTGCCGAAGCTAAGTCAATAGCAGGGTTGAATTTTTTTCAAAAACAGCTTCGAGCCGCAAGCTTCAAGCTGCAAGTCAAAAGCGCCAACACCACATAATCGCTTGCAGCTTGCAGCTCGCGACTTGTAGCGGCTGTTCATTCATAAATCATTTTCTTGGTCATGCCACCGTCCACCACGAACTCCTGCCCCGTGACAAAACCGGCATTGCGCGACAACAGCCACGCCACCATCGCCGCCACGTCCTCTACCGTGCCGACCCTCCCCGCAGGATGCTGGGCATGATCGGCATCCGTCAACGGCTCTGCGCGACGCTGGGACGGATCCCGCGCGTCGATCCAGCCAGGGCTGACGGCGTTGACCCGGATCTCCGGCCCCAAGCTGATTGCCAGGGCATGGGTCAGGGCCAGCAGGCCACCCTTGCTCGCCGCATAGGCTTCGGTGTCGGGCTCCGATTGCGCGGCCCGGGTCGAGGCCAGGTTGACGATAGCTCCGTTGTGAGCGCGCAGATACGGCGCGCAGTGCTTGGCCAGCAGCATCGGCCCGCCCAGGTTCACCGCCAGGACCCGATTCCAGTAAGCCAGGTCGAGGCTCTCCAGGGTGATGTTGTGCGGATCGGCGATAGCCGCGTTGCACACCAGCGCGTCGAGCCGCCCGAACTGCCCGAGCACCTCGGCGATACCGGTGGCGACCTGCGCCTCGTCCGCCACGTCCATGGCGATGAACCAGGCATGATCGCCCAAGGTCTTCGCCACCTTGGACCCGCGCTCGCGGTCCAGGTCAGTCAGCACCACCTGCCAGCCTTCACAGATCAGCCAGGCAGCAATGCCCAGGCCGATGCCCCGCGCGGCGCCCGTAACCAGTGCAACCCGGCCATGAGTACCGCTCGGCGGCGTAGCCAGCTCAATCACAAGGCCGCCAACCCGCGGGCCAGGTCGGCTTGCAGGTCCGCGACGTCTTCCAGGCCGACCGCGACGCGGATCAGGCTGTCACGAATACCCGCCGACTCGCGTTCCTGAGGCGACAGGCGCCCGTGGGACGTGGTGCTCGGGTGGGTGATGGTGGTTTTGCTGTCACCCAGGTTGGCCGTGATGGAAATCAATCGGGTCGCATCGATGAAACGCCAGGCGCCCTCCTTGCCTCCCTTGACCTCGAAGCTCACCACCGCACCGAAACCGCGCTGCTGACGCAAGGCCAGGTCATGTTGCGGATGGCTCTTGAGGCCGGCGTAATGCACTTTCTCGATACCGTCCTGCCGCTCCAGCCACTCGGCCAGGGCCTGGGCGTTGGCGCAATGGGCCTTCATGCGCAGGCCGAGGGTTTCCAGGCCCTTGAGGAAGATCCAGGCATTGAACGGGCTGAGGGTCGGCCCGGCGGTACGCAGGAAGCCCACGACTTCCTTCATCTGCTCGCCACGACCAGCCACCACACCGCCCATGCAACGACCCTGGCCATCGATGAACTTGGTCGCCGAATGCACCACCACGTCGGCGCCCAGCTTCAGCGGTTGTTGCAGTGCCGGGGTGCAGAAGCAGTTATCGACCACCAGCATGGCGTCCTTGGCGTGGGCGATTTCCGCCAGCGCGGCGATGTCCACCAGCTCGGCCAGAGGGTTGGAAGGCGACTCGACGAAGAGCAGCTTGGTATTGGCCTTGATTGCCGCATCCCAAGCGGACAGGTCCGCCAGGGGCACGTAATCGACTTCCACGCCGAAACGCTTGAAGTACTTTTCAAACAGGCTGATGGTCGAACCGAAGACGCTGCGCGACACCAGCACATGGTCGCCGGCGCTGCACAGGCTCATCACCACGGCCATGATCGCGGCCATGCCGGTGGCGGTCGCTACGGCTTGCTCGGCGCCTTCCAGGGCGGCGATGCGCTCCTCGAATGCCCGCACGGTCGGGTTGGTGTAGCGCGAGTAGACGTTGCCCGGGACCTCGCCAGCAAACCGCGCCGCAGCGTCGGCGGCCGTGCGAAACACGTAACTGGAGGTAAAGAACATCGGATCGCCATGTTCGGCTTCCGGTGTACGGTGCTGACCCGCGCGAACCGCCAGGGTATCGAACGCTACGCCTTCAAGGTCGCTGTCCAGCCGACCGGCATCCCAATCCTGACTCATGCTGCCACTCCTTAATCGGTTAAACGCAAACCGGCCCCTCGGGGCCGGTTCGTACTCAGTTGTTGTACAGATCGATGATCGCACTGACCGCCTGGGTCTTGGCCTTGGACGCATCGTTACGCGCGTTCTCGATCTTGTTCAAGTATGCATCGTCGATATCGCCGGTGACGTACTTGCCATCGAATACCGCGCAATCGAACTGTTCGATCTTGATCTTGCCACCGCCCACCGCTTCGATCAGGTCCGGCAGGTCCTGGTAGATCAGCCAGTCGGCGCCAATCAGGTCGGCCACGTCTTGGGTGGTGCGGTTATGAGCGATCAGCTCATGGGCACTCGGCATGTCGATGCCGTAGACGTTCGGGTAGCGCACGGCTGGGGCCGCGGAGCAGAAATACACGTTCTTGGCGCCGGCTTCACGGGCCATCTGGATGATCTGCTTGCAAGTGGTGCCACGAACGATGGAGTCGTCCACCAGCATCACGTTCTTGCCGCGGAATTCCAGCTCGATGGCGTTGAGCTTCTGGCGTACGGATTTTTTCCGTGCGGCCTGGCCCGGCATGATGAAGGTCCGGCCGATGTAGCGGTTCTTCACGAAGCCTTCGCGGAACTTGACGCCCAGGTGGTTCGCCAGCTCCAGTGCGGCGGTGCGGCTGGTGTCCGGGATCGGGATGACCACGTCGATGTCGTGTTCCGGACGCTCGCGCAGGATCTTGTCGGCGAGCTTCTCGCCCATGCGCAGGCGCGCCTTGTAGACCGAGATACCGTCGATGATCGAGTCCGGACGCGCCAGGTAGACGTGTTCGAAGATGCACGGGGTCAGGGACGGATTGGTCGCGCACTGACGGGTGTGCAGCTTGCCGTCTTCCGTGATGTAGACCGCTTCGCCCGGAGCCAGGTCGCGAATCAGGGTGAAGCCCAGCACGTCCAGGGACACGCTTTCGGAAGCGATCATGTACTCGACGCCTTCGTCGGTATGACGCTGGCCGAACACGATCGGGCGGATGCCGTGGGGATCGCGGAAACCGACGATGCCGTAGCCGGTGATCATCGCTACCACCGCGTAGCCACCCACGCAACGGTTGTGCACGTCGGTCACGGCGGCGAACACGTCTTCTTCGGTAGGCTGCAACTTGCCACGCTGGGCCAGCTCATGGGCAAACACGTTGAGCATCACTTCCGAGTCGGAACTGGTGTTGACGTGGCGCAAGTCAGATTCGTAGATCTCCTTGGCCAGTTGCTCGACGTTGGTCAGATTGCCGTTGTGCGCCAGGGTGATGCCGTAAGGCGAGTTGACGTAGAACGGCTGGGCTTCAGCCGACGTCGAGCTGCCCGCGGTCGGGTAGCGCACGTGGCCGATACCCATGTGACCGACCAGGCGCTGCATGTGACGCTGGTGGAACACGTCACGCACCAGGCCGTTGTCCTTGCGCAGGAATAACCGGCCGTCATGGCTGGTCACGATACCGGCAGCGTCCTGGCCGCGGTGCTGGAGCACGGTTAGCGCGTCATACAGCGCCTGATTGACGTTCGACTTACCGACGATACCGACGATGCCACACATGCGACGCAACCCCTACTTAATGGATCTGAACTGAACAACACTCACTGCGGCGTTTTGGCCGTCGGCAAGAGGTGTTCCTTGAACGGTATTTCAGCGGGTACGCTGATACCGCTGGCAAGCCACTGACTGCTCCAACCCAGGATCAGGTTTTTGGACCAGTCTGCGACCAATAGAAATTGTGGCACGAGCCGGGACTCCTGCCACCACGTATCCTGCTGCACCGGCCCGAGGCTCAAGAGCCCGACGGCCACGACCACCAGCAACGCGCCACGCGCCGCGCCAAAGGCCATGCCCAGGAACCGGTCCGTCCCGGAAAGCCCGGTGACGCGAATCAGTTCGCCGATCAGATAATTGATCATTGCGCCAACCAGCAAGGTGGCGATAAACAAGATGGCACAGCCCGCGATCACGCGGGCCGAGGGAGTTTCGATGTATCCGGCGAGGTACTGGGACAGCGAGCCACCGAACATCCAGGCTACGACTCCCGCGATGATCCAGGTCAGCAGCGAGAGGGCTTCCTTGACGAAGCCGCGGCTCAGACTGATCAATGCGGAGATGGCGACGATCGCAACGATCGCCCAGTCAACCCAGGTAAATGGCACGGTGCAGCCTACAGACGGATAAGGCGGCGCATTTTAGCAGAGCCCAGGGCTGTCGGTAAGCTGCGTGATTCAAATCAGCTAAATCGCCGTCAACCACGCTCTGGCTGGAAGCGCACGACGAACCCCTTGAGGTTTTGCTGGCGGCTGAGCAGGTCACGCAGGCGGTCGGCCTCGGCGCGCTCGATCAGCGGACCGACAAACACTCGATTCTTGCCATCGGCGGAACGGATGTAGGCGTTATAGCCCTGGCTGCGCAAGGTTTTCTGCAAGTTCTCGGCACTTTCGCGACTGGTCAGGCTGGCCAGTTGCACCGACCAACTGACCGACAGGCCATTGGCATCCACACGACTCTGGGTCGTGTCCGGCTTGGCCGGAGCGGCGGTGATCGGCTGGCTCGGGGCCGGCTTGATCGCCGGCGCCGCCGGAACAGGCACGGGGGCGACAGCCGGTTTGCTCGGTGCGGCGGGAGCCGGCGTGGCAGGCGCCGGTGCAATCGGCGCGGAGGGCGCAGCAGGTTGCTCGGCCAGTTCCTCGTCGCTTGGCACCGGTTCCTGAGGCAACGCCTGGGGCTCGGGCACGGCCACCGGCTCGACCTGCACCGGCGGCACCGAAGGCGCCTGGGGCGCGGCTGGGGCGTCGACCGTGACCTGGCGCTGCTCGTCCTGGCGGGAAAACAGCATCGGCAGGAAAATCACCGCCAGGGCCACCAACACCAGGGCCCCGACCATGCGCTGCTTGTACGCCTTATCCAGCAATGCCATCTGCAGCTTCCTCCGTGGAGCGCCGGGCCAACCATTGAAGGGCCTCGGCAACACAAAAAAATGATCCGAACAGCACGATTTCATCATCGGCCGTCGCCAGGGCGCACTGCCCTTCCAGGGCGGCAGCCACACTGGCATAGGCTTGCACTGGAGCACCGTGACGCTGCAAGGCCTCCTGCAGCTCAGCCGCCGTACGCGAGCGCGGCGAATCCAGCGGCGTTACCGCCCAGTGCTGGACACTATCATCCAACGCCTCGACAACGCCATCCAGATCCTTGTCGGCCAGCAGCCCGAACACTGCCAGGCGCCGCCCTGCCACGGGCCACCGCGCCAGGCGCTCGGCCAGGTACTGCGCCGCGTGGGGGTTATGGCCGACGTCCAGCAACAGGTTCAGGCGCTTGCCTTGCCAGTCAAACTGACGGCGGTCGAGGCGACCGACCACACGGGTCGCCTGCAACGCCTGGACGATTTGCCCGGCTTCCCAGGACAAGCCCAGCAACAAGTAGGCCTGGAGCGCCAGCGCAGCGTTTTCCATCGGCAGGTCCAGCAGCGGCAGGTCGCGCAACTCAACCGGATTGCCGTGCAGGTCACTGCCGCGCCATTGCCAATGCTGCTCGGTCATCGCCAGGTCGAAATCCCGACCACGCAGAAAGAACGGGCAGCTCAGTTCGCGAACCTTGTCCAGCAATGGCTGGGGAGGATTGAGATCGCCACACAGCGCAGGCGCGCCCTGGCGGAAAATGCCGGCCTTCTCGAAGGCCACGGATTCGCGGGTATCACCCAGGTAATCGGCATGGTCCACGCCAATGCTGGTGACCAATGCAATGTCGGCATCCACCAGGTTGACCGTATCCAGCCGCCCGCCCAGGCCGACTTCCAACACAACCGCATCGAGACCGGCACGGGCAAACAACCAGAACGCCGCCAGGGTGCCCATCTCGAAATACGTGAGGGTTGTATCGCCTCGCCCGGCTTCCACCGCGGCAAAGGCTTCGCACAGCTGGGCGTCAGTGGCTTCGACGCCATTCACTTGCACCCGCTCGTTGTAGCGCAGCAGGTGCGGCGAGCTGTAGACACCGACGCTCAGCCCTTGGGCCCGCAGCAGCGAGGCCAGGAAGGCGCAGGTCGAACCCTTGCCATTGGTGCCGGTGACAGTGATGACCCGGGGCGCCGGCCTGGCCAGTCCCATGCGGGACGCTACCGTTTGCGAGCGCTCCAGCCCCATGTCGATGGCCGATGGATGCAACTGCTCGAGGTAGGCAAGCCAGTCGCCCAGGGTGCGTTGGGTCATAGCCCGGCAGGCACTGGCGGGACCACGATCGGCTCGACCGGTGCGGCGACGAATGTCGGCGTCGGCAAGCCCATCAGTTGCGCCAGCAGATTGCCCAGGCGCGGACGCAGCTCCTGGCGATGGATGATCATGTCGATGGCGCCATGCTCCAGCAGGAACTCGCTGCGCTGGAAGCCTTCCGGCAGTTTTTCACGCACGGTCTGCTCGATCACACGCGGGCCAGCGAAGCCGATCAGGGCTTTCGGCTCGCCGACGATGACGTCACCCAGCATCGCCAGGCTGGCGGAAACACCGCCGTAGACCGGGTCGGTCAGCACCGAGATGAACGGAATGCCTTCTTCACGCAGACGCGCCAGCACCGCGGAGGTCTTGGCCATCTGCATCAGGGAGATCAGGGCTTCCTGCATCCGCGCACCGCCGGAAGCGGCGAAGCAGATCATCGGGCAACGGTTTTCCAGGGCATGGTTGGCGGCGCGCACGAAACGCTCACCGACGATGGCGCCCATGGAACCGCCCATGAAGGAGAATTCGAAGGCCGAGACCACCACCGGCATGCCCAGCAAGGTGCCGCTCATGGACACCAGGGCGTCTTTTTCACCGGTCTGCTTCTGGGCAGCGGTCAGGCGATCCTTGTATTTCTTGCCGTCGCGGAATTTCAGGCGGTCCACCGGCTCCAGGTCGGCGCCCAGCTCCACGCGGCCTTCTGCGTCCAGGAATATATCGATACGGGCACGCGCGCCGATGCGCATGTGGTGGTTGCACTTGGGGCAAACGTCCAGGGTCTTTTCCAGCTCGGGACGGTACAGCACCGCCTCGCAGGATGGACATTTGTGCCACAGACCTTCAGGCACCGAGCTTTTCTTCACCTCGGAACGCATGATCGAAGGGATCAGTTTGTCTACCAACCAGTTGCTCATGCTTTCTTTCTCCAGTACCGGCGGCCCGAACGCTCTGGTTCGCGGCCCCGCGTATGCCCTTGAGCTAAATTCATTGTGCGGCGAGGGTCGAACGGCCACCACGGTCAGCGCGAAACATGACCTGCGTGCAGCCCAATCCCCTCAGCCATCCCGGCAACCGCTGCACTGCGGTTGCCCCTACGCTATCGGCCCACCCGGAGGCGGTGCCTGCCTGCTTTGTACAGTGCAGGTATGGACGGCGGCAGTCTGCCAGCCGTCACATTGACTACTGGCTGTTGCGAACAGCAGCCATGAACGCACGAATCTTTGCCGGGTCCTTGATGCCCTTGCCCTGCTCCACCCCGCCGCTCACATCCACCGCGTAGGGGCGAACCTGGCGAATGGCCGCGGCGACGTTTTCCGCCGTCAGGCCACCGGCCAGGATGATCGGCTTGCCCAGGTCTTGTGGCACCAGCGACCAGTCGAATGCTTCGCCGGTACCGCCGGGCACGCCCTCCACATAGGTGTCCAGCAAGATGCCGCTGGCACCGGCAAAGGCTGCACAACCGACGGCGATGTCGTCACCGGCCTTGACCCGCAACGCCTTGATGTACGGACGATGCCAGCCTTCGCAATCGACCGGGGTTTCGTCGCCGTGGAACTGCAACAAGCCCAGCGGCACGGCATCGAGGATCTCGCCCAGCTCGCAACGACTGGCATTGACGAACAGCCCCACGGGTGTCACGAACGGCGGCAAGGCCTGAACGATCGCCCGCGCCTGCTGCACCGTCACCGCCCGCGGACTCTTGGCGTAGAACACCAGCCCGATGGCATCGGCCCCGGCCTCGACCGCCGCCAGCGCGTCCTCGACGCGGGTGATCCCGCAAATCTTGCTGCGAACGACGGGCATGGCGGCTAAAACCTCAGGCAAATCCGTGAAAGTCCCGGATGGTAACAAATGCTACGAAGGGCGTCAGCCGTCGAGTTCCGAGAAGCCGGTGAGGAAATGTGGCCCGATGTAACGCTCCGGCAGCTCGAATTCATCGCGATATTCCACCTGCACCAGGTACAGGCCAAACGGATGCGCCGTGACGCCGCCGGAACGGCGGACGCGACTGTCGAGCACCTCCTTGACCCACTCCACCGGCCGCTCGCCGGCGCCAATGGTCATCAGCACGCCGGCAATGTTGCGCACCATGTGATGCAGGAAGGCGCTGGCGCGGATGTCGAGCACGATCATTTTGCCGTGACGGGTCACGCGCAGGTGATGCAGCTCCTTGATCGGCGACTTGGCCTGGCACTGGCCCGCACGGAAAGCGCTGAAATCGTGGACGCCGACCAGGTATTGCGCGGCCTCGGCCATGCGCTCGACGTCCAGCGGGCGGTGGTTCCAGGTGATTTCTTCGTTCAGGTGCGCCGGACGGATCTGATCGTTGTAGATCACGTAGCGATAACGCCGGGCGATGGCCTTGAAGCGGGCATGGAAATGCGCCGGCATCACCTTGGCCCAACTGACGCTGACGTCATGGGGCAGGTTGATGTTGGCGCCCATGACCCAGGCTTTCATCGAGCGTTCGACCTGAGTGTCGAAATGCACCACCTGGCCGCAGGCATGCACGCCGGCATCGGTCCGGCCGGCACAATGCAGCGACACGGGCGAGTCGGCGACTTTGGACAGTGCGTTTTCGAGGGTTTCCTGCACCGTCAATACACCAGACGCCTGGCGCTGCCAGCCACGGTAGCGCGAGCCTTTGTATTCAACGCCCAAGGCGATCCGGAAAAAGCCGTCGGCCGCCATTTCGGCGGCCGGGTTGTCTATGTTTGCCAAGGAATTACAGCCTGCTGAGTACGCAAAGGCGGGCATTATAAGGCCGGCGGGGCGGGATGCCAGTGCAAAGGGTGGTCCTGGGTTGGATCGACGGGCGCCATCGCGAGCAAGCTCGGCTCCCACAGGGATCTGCTCCCACAGAGATCTGGGTGCTATCCCTTGTGGGAGCTGAGCTTACTCGCGATGAGGCCAGCCCAGACACCAAAAATCCCGCTGTAAACAAAAACGGCAGCCTCACCGGCTGCCGTTTCTGTCTAACTGCTGACTCACACCAAACGCGACAACATCTCCTGCGCTTCGCTCTTCTGAGTCGCATCGCCTTCGCTGAGGACTTCGCCTAGGATGTCGCGGGCGCCGTCGTGGTCGCCCATGTCGATGTAGGCCTGGGCCAGATCGAGCTTGGTCGCCACCTCGTCGGTACCACTGAGGAAGTCGAAGTCCGGCTCGTCTTCAGCACCAACCAGGGCATCTTCAGCGGTAAAGGTCGGCTGGGCCAAGCTGTCGGACAGACGATCCAGTTCGGCGTTCACATCGTCCAGCTCGGATTCAAAAGCATCCTTCGGCCGGTCATGGGCATCCATCTCGTCGGCAAGGGACAGATCAAAATCTGCCGGCAGTTCGAGATCGTCGGCCGGCGTATCGTCCAGGGCCGGCGTTTCAGCTGCTGGAAGGTCCAGACCCTTGAGATCGTCACCCAGGTCCAGCAGGAAGTCTTCATCATCGAGCGCCGGGACCGGAGTCGGCGCGTCTGCACCCAGGTCCAGGTCGAATTCCGACAGGTCGTCCAAGCTCTCGTTGGCTTCAGTCTGTTGCTTGAGCACCGACTCGAAACTCAGATCGTCGTCTTCCGGGAAAGCGTCCAGCTCGGCGACAGGCTCCGGCGCTGACGCGACCGGAGTCTCCAGGTCGTCCAGGCTCAGGTCGAAGGCGCTGTCCAGCTCCTCGTCGGTGGGCGATTTGTCCTCCAGCAGGTCCTTGACGTACTGCGCGTCCAGCTCTGCAGCCACTGCCGCCGCGGCCAGGCCGGCGGCGGTAGCGACCACCATGGCCGGGAAACGGCTTTTCAGCTGTTCGACCTGGGCGAAGTTGTCGCCATTGGCCACCAGTTGGCGCTCCTGGGCCACAAAGGCGTCGCGGTCGCCCTGCAGACCGTAAACTTCCATCAACTTCAGGCGCAGGTCACTGCGCTGGGGTTCGGCCTTGATACCCTGCTCGAGCAGGTCAGCAGCCTGATTCAAGCGACCGCGGTCCATATGGGACTGGGCCTGGGGCAGCACGTCGTCGGAGCGATCGGCCGCCGGAGCCACCAATGGCGCGGCGATAGGCGGCGTGACCACCACAGGCGCGACCACCGGGGCCGGCTTGGGTGCTGGCGCAGGAGCCGGCGCGGGTTTTGGCTCAAGCTTTACGCTAGGCGGTGGAACATCAATGCCCTCGAAGCTGCTCGGGGGCAGATCGAACTCCGGGGAGAAGTCAGCCTCCTCCTCGAGGGCCCGGGCCATGCGCAAGTGTTTTTCCGCTTCCTGCTGGGCCTTGCGTCGACGGGCGAGCAACAACAGCAGCAACAGTAAAAGCAGCGCGCCACCGCCAATCAACCCCAACAGGATCGGATTGGTCAGCAGGTCGTTGTATTTTTGCTCGTTGGACGCGGCAGGCGTCGGCTCGACCGGTGTGGCAGGTGGCGCCGCTTCCGGGGTCGCTTCTGGCGCAGGTGCAGGCGCAGTCGTCGGGGCCTGTGCCGCTGGCGCAGGGGTCAGCTCTGCGGACATTGCCGGGGGTGCCTCGCCTACCGGCGGAACCGCGGCACCTTCGGCCTGCATCTTGGCCAGTTGATTGTTCTTCAGCTCGATCAGGCGCTGCAGTTTGTCCAGTTGGCTCTGCAGATCCGCCATGCGGCTTTTCAGCTCTTCGTTGTCCCGGCGAGCCGAATCGAGGCTTTCCTGGGTAACCGCAAGTTTGTTGGTCAGCGCCTGGGCATCGCCAGCAGCGCCCTTGCCCTTGCCGCCCGCTTTCGCCGAGTCGGCCGACACCAGGCTCAAGTTGTCACGCCCGGCGGCCTGTGCCGGTGCGCCTTCGCCACGGCCACGCTTGGTGGCATCCAACTGTTGCTTGCCAGCACCCGCCACGCCGCGACGCCCCGAGCGCCAGGCGGCGTTCTGCGCAGCCACTTCGGCGATGGCCTGGGGTTGCGGCAACGCCGTGCTTTGCACCGGATCCGGCAGGCGCAACACCTGACCGGTCTTGAGCAGGTTGATGTTGCCGTTGATGAACGCGTTCGGGTTCAACGCCTGGATCGCCAGCATGGTTTGCTGGACCGACCCACCGTTGCGCACCTTGGCGGCGATTTCCCACAGGGTATCGCGCGGCGTGGTGGTGTATTGGGAAGGCTTGGTGGCCCCGGTGACCGGCGTGGCCACGACCTGGGGCGGTTTCGCCCGGGCCGCGTCGGCGGCCTGTGGCGAGAATTTGGAGGGATCGAGCAATACACTGTAGTCGCGCAGCAGGCGGCCGTTGGGCCACATCACCTGCACCAGGAACTTGACCATGGGCTCGGACAGCGGTCGGCTGGACGTGACCCGCAGGACACTCTTGCCGTTGGCGTTGATCACCGGGGTGAAGCTCAAGTCATTGAGAAAAGCCTGGCGGTCGACCCCGGCCTTGGCGAAATCGTCGGGCGAGGCCAGGCTCGGCACGACTTCGGCGGCGGTCAGTTGCTGGACGTCGAGCAACTCGATCTCGGCGACCAGGGGCTGGTTCGGCGTCGACTTCAGGGTCAATTCCCCGAGCCCGAGCGCTTGCGCCATACCGGAGGACAGCGCCGAGGCGGCCGCTATTGCTAACACCAGTTTGCGAACTTGAACCATAGCCTCTTCCTTTGTTTGAACATTCCTCGGCCAGCGAGAAGGTATTGATGCCGCTGCCGTAAGGCATTGCGCGCAGCCCCTAAACGACGGTGCGCGCGATCATTTCACTCATGCCCCGGGAAAGTCCCCCAGAGGGATGTTCGCCTTCAGCACTCCGGCCAAGCATAGCGCCCAGCTAGAATCATTCGACAAATTGATGCCAAGTATCTTTTACAGCAAGTCTTTTATCAACAACTCAGCCACCTGCACGGCATTGAGGGCCGCGCCCTTGCGCACGTTATCCGCCGTCAGCCACATATTCAGCTCAGCCGGATCGTCGATCCCCCCGCGCACACGACCAACGTAGACCACATCCTGCCCCACCGCATCACCCACCGCAGTCGGGTAGTCGCCCGCCTCCACCAGTTCGATACCGGGTGCCGCTTCCAAGGCCGCGTTGACCTTGGCCAGGTCGACGGCGTTCGCAGTCTGCACGGTCACGCTAAAGCTATCGCCAAAAAACACCGGGGCTTGAATGCAAGTGACGGAAATCTTTAACAAAGGTTGATTCAGCACCTGGCGCAACTCACGGACCAGACGCTTTTCCAGCGACGTATGGCCCTGCTCGTCCGGAGCGCCAACCTGGGCCAGCAGGTTGAACGCCATCTGCCGGTCAAAGAACTTCGGCTCCAGCGGACGGACGTTGAGCAGCTCGGCGGTCTGGCGCGCCAGCTCGCTCACGGCCACGCGCCCCTGGGCCGACACAGCTAGGCTGGCGGTCAGGCTGATGCGCTGCAGATCGAGGCACTCGCGCAGTGGCGCCAGCACGACCGCCAGGACCGTGGCCGATGCGCTGGGACTGCTGACCTGCAACGGCTTGCCCAAGCCGGCCAGGACCTGGGCATTGGCTTCCGGCACGATCTGCGGCGCCCGCTCGGGCGGCAAGGCCCCGGACAAATCGATCAGCGCGCAGCCCGCCGCAGTGGCCCGCGGGGCGAAACTCAGGGTCACCGCCGGGCCGGCGGCGAAGAACACCAGTTGGACTTTGCTGAAATCGAATTCGTCGACCTCACGCACCCGCACGTTTTTGCCGCGAAACATCACCGAGCTGCCTGCCGATTCGCTGCTGGCCAGCAGGTGCAGGTTGCCGACCGGGAAGTCCCGCTCTTCGAGAATCTGGACGAGGGTTTCGCCGACAGTACCGGTGGCGCCGATCACGGCAATATCAAAGGACTGGCTCATGGGTCTACCTCAGGTAAACGTGGGGAGCGGCACTTTACCGGGTGGTGGGTACGCAGGCAATTGGCTAGGGGAGTTGCAGTGCCTGGGCTGGCCTCATCGCGAGCAAGCTCGCTCCCACATGGGATCTTCAGTGATTGTAAAACCTGTGGGAGCGAGCTTGCTCGCGATGAGGCCAGCCCTGACACACAACCGTCTCCCAATAAAAACCCGCGCCTCTCACAAGGCACGGGTTCTTTCACAACAGCAGTCGATCAACGCTCGAGCAGGATCCGCAGCATGCGGCGCAGCGGTTCGGCCGCGCCCCACAGCAGTTGGTCGCCGACGGTGAAGGCACCGACGAACTGCGAACCCATGTTCAATTTGCGCAAACGGCCCACCGGCACATTCAGGGTGCCGGTGACCTTGGTCGGGCTCAGCTCCTGCATGCTGGTTTCGCGGTTGTTCGGCACCAGTTTGACCCAAGGGTTGTGCTGGCTGATCAGCCCTTCGATGTCGGCGATCGGCACGTCTTTGTTCAGCTTGATGGTCAGCGCCTGGCTGTGGCAGCGCATGGCGCCGATGCGTACGCAGATGCCGTCCACCGGGATCGGGCTCTTGAAGCGACCGAGGATCTTGTTGGTTTCGGCCTGGGCCTTCCACTCTTCCCGGCTCTGGCCGTTGGGCAGTTCCTTGTCGATCCAGGGGATCAGGCTGCCGGCCAGGGGCACGCCAAAGTTCTCGGTCGGATAGGCATCGCTGCGCATCGCCTCGGCGACCTTGCGGTCGATGTCGAGAATGGCGCTGGCCGGATTGGCCAGGTCATCGGCAACAGCGGCGTGGGTAGCACCCATCTGCTTGATCAGCTCACGCATGTTCTGCGCGCCGGCACCGGACGCGGCCTGGTAGGTCATGGCACTCATCCACTCCACCAGACCGGCTTCGAACAGGCCGCCCAAGCCCATCAGCATCAGGCTGACGGTGCAGTTGCCGCCGATGTAGTTCTTGGTGCCCGCGTCCAGCTGCTGGTCGATGACCTTGCGGTTGACCGGGTCGAGGATGATCACCGCGTCGTCCTGCATGCGCAGGCTGGAGGCAGCGTCGATCCAGTAACCCTGCCAGCCGGCTTCACGCAGCTTGGGGAACACTTCACTGGTGTAGTCGCCACCCTGGCAAGTCAGGATCACGTCGAGGGTCTTGAGCTCTTCGATGCTGTAGGCATCCTTGAGCGCACCGGTGTCCTTGCCCACGGACGGGCCCTGGCCACCGACATTGGAAGTGGTGAAAAACACCGGCTCAATGAGATCGAAATCCTGCTCTTCCAGCATTCGCTGCATGAGCACGGAACCGACCATGCCGCGCCAACCGATCAGACCTACACGTTTCATCGCAACTACACCTATACAAAAGTGGGCCACCGTCGAAGCGGTGGGCCCGAAAGATTACAGATTCCGCAGCGCGGCGACTACTGCATCGCCCATTTGCTGCGTACCGACTTTGGTACAACCTTGCGACCAGATATCACCGGTGCGCAAGCCTTGGTCCAGGACCACGCTGACGGCTTTTTCGATCGCGTCGGCGGCATCGTTCAAGTTGAAGCTGTAGCGCAGCATCATCGACACCGACAGGATGGTCGCCAACGGGTTGGCAATGCCCTGCCCGGCGATGTCCGGCGCCGAACCGTGACACGGCTCGTACATGCCCTTGTTGTTGGCGTCCAGGGACGCCGACGGCAGCATGCCGATGGAACCGGTGAGCATCGACGCTTCGTCGGACAGGATATCGCCGAACATGTTGTCGGTGACGATCACGTCGAACTGCTTGGGCGCACGCACCAGTTGCATGGCGGCGTTGTCGACGTACATGTGGCTCAGCTCGATGTCCGGGTAATCCTTGGCCACCTGCTCGACCACTTCACGCCACAATTGGCTGGAAGCCAGCACGTTGGCCTTGTCCACCGAGCACAGCTTCTTGCCCCGCACGCGGGCCATGTCGAAGCCGACCCGGGCGATACGGCGAATTTCGCTTTCGCTGTACGGCAAGGTGTCGTAGGCCTGGCGCTCGCCATTATCCAGCTCACGGGTACCACGTGGGGCGCCGAAGTAGATACCGCCGGTCAGCTCACGGACGATGAGGATGTCCAGGCCCGAGACGATTTCTGGCTTCAGGCTCGACGCATCGGCCAGTTGCGGATAAAGAATCGCCGGCCGCAGGTTGCCGAACAGGCCCAGTTGCGCACGAATCTTCAACAGGCCGCGCTCGGGGCGGATGTCGCGCTCGATCTTGTCCCATTTCGGGCCGCCCACGGCACCCAGCAGCACGGCATCGGCGGCACGGGCACGGTCCAGGGTTTCGTCGGCCAGGGGCACGCCGTGCTTGTCGATGGCGGCGCCGCCGATCACGTCGTGGCTGAGTTCGAAGCCCAGGC
The DNA here is from genome assembly GCF_900115235.1 of Pseudomonas sp. NFACC24-1. Taxonomy (NCBI): domain Bacteria; kingdom Pseudomonadati; phylum Pseudomonadota; class Gammaproteobacteria; order Pseudomonadales; family Pseudomonadaceae; genus Pseudomonas; species Pseudomonas sp. NFACC24-1. The sequence goes on along the minus strand of NZ_FOVS01000011.1, from coordinate 121,387 downwards.
CGTACTTGTCGTTCGCCAGTTCCAGGACCTTGACCGCCTCGGCCATGATTTCCGGGCCGATGCCGTCACCTGGGAGAATCAGAATCTGCTTGCTCATGCTTTCCTCGTTTGCTCTGTCGACACGGGCCTGGGTTGCGCACCCAAGGCCTGGCCGGGAAAAATGCTATCGCTCGGCCCACAGCACCAGTACATCTGTACTGAACGAACCATCGGCCTCAATCTCAAAATATTCTCGCACTTCATCGCCCATCGAACGCTGCAGCTGGAGAATCGCGCCGCGCATCACCTCGGGCGTACGCATGCGTTCGACCCAAGAGTGGTACTCCAGGCGCAGGCGCTGGCGCGAGGTGCTGCGGGTATGCAACCCCGCTTCGCTGACCTGGCGCAACCACTCGCCGGCCGAATAATCGCGCACATGGCTGGTGTCACGCAGCACTTCGATGCTTTGCAAGTAGGTGTCCAGCAACGGCGTACCCGGCGACAGGATGTCGATGAACGCCATCATCCCGCCCGGCTTGAGCACCCGTCGTACTTCCCGCAACGCCAGGCCCAGGTCGCTCCAATGATGCGCCGAATAACGGCTGAACACGAAGTCGAACTCAGCGTCGGCGAACGGCAGGCGCTCGGCGGCGCCCCGTACCGTGCTGATGTTGCCCAGGCCACGCTCGGCCGCTGCCGCGGTCACAACATCCAGCATCTGTTGGGACAGATCGTAGGCCACCACTTCACCGGCCAGGGGCGCCACGTGGAAACTCACATGACCGGCGCCACAACCCAGGTCCAGCACACGGGCATCGCCACGACCGGCCAACGCAGCCTGTAGCAGCGCGAACTCAGCACCCTGGGCGTGCACGGCACTGCTCAGATAGGCCGAAGCCTGTTCGCCGAATTGCTTTTGTACAACCTGACTGTGGGCGGTGCTGGTCATGGGATTTCCTTATGGTTTTTTATTGCCTGGGCGGCCCCATCGCGAGCAAGCTCGCTCCCACAGGGGATTTTGGGTGTTCACAAAACACCTTTGGGAGCGGGCTTGCTCGCGATGAAGCCGGTACTGCCTACATCAATCCATCATGCATCGCGAAACAACCAAGGCTGGCTCGCCCGGTGCTTGGCCTCGAACGCGGCAATCGCCTCGCCGTCCTGCAGCGTCAAGCCGATGTCATCCAGGCCGTTGAGCAGGCAGTGCTTGCGGAACGCATCGATCTCGAAACCCAGCACCTTGCCATCGGGACGGGTCACCGTCTGGGCGGCCAGGTCGATCTGCAGTTGATAGCCGGGGTTGGCCTCGACCTGCTGGAACAGCTCATCCACGTCAGCATCGCTGAGGATGATCGGCAGCAAGCCGTTCTTGAAGCTGTTGTTGAAGAAGATGTCGGCGTAGCTCGGCGCGATGATGCTACGGAAGCCGTACTCTTCCAGGGCCCATGGCGCGTGCTCGCGGCTCGAACCGCAGCCGAAGTTCTCCCGGGCCAGCAACACGCTGGCGCCTTGGTAGCGCTCGGCGTTGAGCACGAAATCCTTGTTCAACGGCCGCTTGGAGTTGTCCTGGTACGGCTGGCCGACATCCAGGTAGCGCCATTCGTCGAACAGGTTCGGGCCGAAACCGGTGCGCTTGATGGACTTCAGGAATTGCTTGGGAATGATCTGGTCGGTGTCGACGTTGGCACGATCCAAAGGCGCGACAAGACCGATGTGCTGGGTAAAAGCTTTCATACTGCGCTCCTTCAGATCAATTCGCGGACGTCGACGAAACGGCCGTTGACGGCCGCCGCGGCGGCCATGGCCGGGCTCACCAGGTGCGTACGGCCACCGGCGCCCTGACGGCCTTCGAAGTTACGGTTGGAGGTGGAGGCGCAATGCTCGCCCGACTCCAGGCGGTCAGGGTTCATCGCCAGGCACATCGAGCACCCCGGCTCACGCCATTCGAAACCGGCCTCGAGGAAAATCTTGTCCAGCCCTTCCGCTTCGGCCTGGGCCTTCACCAGGCCCGAACCCGGCACCACGATGGCCTGCTTAATGGTCGAGGCCACCTTGCGGCCCTTGGCGATCACCGCAGCGGCGCGCAGGTCTTCGATCCGCGAGTTGGTGCAGGAGCCGATGAACACGCGATCGAGCTGGATATCGGTGATCGCCTGGTTGGCGCTCAAGCCCATGTACTTCAAGGCACGGACGATGGAGTCGCGCTTGACCAGGTCCATTTCCTTGGCCGGATCCGGTACGTTCTGGTCCACGGCCAAGACCATTTCCGGGGAGGTACCCCAGCTGACTTGCGGCTTGATCTGCGTCGCGTCGAGCTCGACCACCGTGTCGAACTTGGCATCGGCATCGGAGACCAGGTCTTTCCAGGCCTCGACCGCCATGTCCCATTCCGCGCCTTTGGGCGAGAACGGACGGCCCTTGACGTACTCCACGGTTTTTTCATCGGCGGCCACCAGGCCGACGCGGGCACCGGCCTCGATGGACATGTTGCAAATGGTCATGCGGCCTTCGACGGACAAGTCGCGGATCGCGCTGCCGGCAAACTCGATGGCATGGCCGTTACCGCCGGCGGTGCCGATCTTGCCGATCACGGCCAGGACGATGTCCTTGGCAGTCACGCCGAACGGCAACTTGCCTTCGACGCGCACCAGCATGTTTTTCATTTTCTTGGCCACCAGGCACTGGGTGGCGAGCACGTGCTCGACCTCGGACGTGCCGATGCCATGGGCCAGGGCGCCGAAAGCACCGTGGGTCGAGGTGTGCGAGTCGCCGCAGACCACGGTCATGCCAGGCAAGGTCGCGCCCTGCTCCGGGCCGATGACGTGGACGATGCCTTGGCGCACATCGTTCATCTTGAATTCGACGATGCCGTATTCGTCACAGTTATCGTCGAGGGTCTGGACCTGCAGGCGCGAGACCTGGTCGGCAATGGCTTCGATGCCGCCCTTGCGCTCCGGCGTGGTCGGTACGTTGTGGTCCGGGGTCGCGATATTGGCATCGATGCGCCACGGCTTGCGCCCGGCCAGGCGCAGGCCTTCGAAGGCTTGCGGCGACGTCACTTCGTGAATGATGTGACGGTCGATGTAGATCAGCGCCGAGCCATCGTCGCGCTGCTTGACCAAATGCGAATCCCAGAGCTTGTCGTAGAGCGTTTTGCCGGCCATCAGACGGTTTCCTCATCAGCTTGTTTCTATGCCCCGGGCCTTGAACGAATCAATAACCCCTTGGCTTGTGAGGCTGATCCTATGGGGTTACATTAAATAACTCAAATTCATATTTTTCATGCTTTGCATAACCAACTGGAATCCGACCGGAACCGCCATGGACCTCGCCAACCTCAATGCTTTTATTGCCATCGCCGAGACGGGCAGTTTCTCCGGCGCCGGCGAACGCCTGCACCTGACCCAGCCGGCCATCAGCAAGCGCATTGCCGGCCTCGAACAACAACTCAAGGTGCGCCTGTTCGACCGCCTGGGCCGTGAAGTGGGCCTGACCGAGGCCGGCCGGGCCCTGTTGCCGAGGGCCTACCAGATCCTCAACGTGCTGGACGACACCCGCCGCGCCCTGACCAACCTGACCGGCGAGGTGACCGGGCGCCTGACGCTCGCCACCAGCCACCACATCGGCCTGCACCGCCTGCCTCCTTTATTGCGCGAGTTCACCCGGCGTTATCCCCAGGTGGCGCTGGATATCCAGTTCCTGGATTCGGAAGTGGCCTACGAAGAAATCCTCCATGGCCGGGCGGAACTGGCCGTCATCACCCTCGCCCCCGAGCCCCACACGCTGGTAAGGGCCACGCCAGTGTGGGACGACCCCCTGGATTTCGTGGTCGCCCCGGAGCATGCGTTGCTGGAAAACAGCGCGGTGAGCCTGGCGGACATTGCCTTGCATCCGGCGGTGTTCCCAGGAGGCAACACCTTTACCCACCACATCGTGCAACGGTTGTTCGAGGCCCAGGGCCTGACGCCAAACATCGCCATGAGCACGAATTATCTGGAAACCATAAAGATGATGGTTTCCATCGGCCTGGCCTGGAGCGTTCTGCCGCGCACCATGCTCGACGAACAGGTCGCGCGCATTCCTTTGCCGGGCATACAGCTCAGTCGCCAGCTAGGCTATATCTTGCACACCGAACGGACGCTATCGAATGCCGCACGGGCTTTCATGGCCTTACTGGACGCACAAATCGATTTGCCAGGGACAAAGGCATAGGTTGTGCCGCCTGTAGGGCCTTGGATGCTTGTGCTTAATGCCCAAAACCGCCCAGGGTTCGCTAGAAATGCCCAAACCTGCTGACCATCTCCCGCCCCTGCCGCGTATTCAGGCGCTCGACCCGAAGCGGTCCGAGCAAAGCTGGGACAGCGCGCCACAGTTACTGGCCGCCCTGAACGGTGCGCGGCTGGGCGCTTGGTCGTGGGACATCGACAGCGGCCAGATCAGTTGGTCCCGCGGCACCCAGGCATTGTTCGGCTTCGATCCGCGCCAACCGTTGCCGGCGGACGTGGACTACCTCGACCTGCTGTTGCCCGAAGACCGGGCCAGGGCCGTGCGCGCCTTTCACGCGGCAGTGGCCGGGGCGCCGCTGGAACAGGCGATGCATCACCGCATTGTCTGGCCCGACGGCAGCCTGCACTGGCTGGAAATCAGTGGCAGCGTGCTACCCGACAAGCATGGCCGGCCGCGCATGATCGGGGTGATTCGTGAAATCACCCATCAGCGCGAGCGGGAACAGGCGCTGCGCAGTTCGGAAAAACGCTTCGCCACGCTCTTTCATCTGTGCCCGAACATGGTCTTGCTGACCCGTCAGGAGGACGGGCTGATCAGCGAGGCCAACCAGTATTTCGAAAGCCTGTTCGGTTGGCCGGTGCATGACGTGATCGGCCGTACCACCCTGGAACTGGGCCTGTGGGTGGACCCCAAGCAGCGGGCGAAACTGGTGGAGGCAACCAAGGCCAAGGGCGAACTGGTCAGCATGGAAGTGGAGTTCCGGGCCAGCAACGGCCAGATTCATAACGGCATTCTGAGTGCGCAGAAAGTCGAGCTCGAAGGCCAGCCGTACCTGCTGAGCACGTTCCTCGACACCACCGAGCGCAAGCTCGCCGAACAGGCCCTCAAGGACAGCCAGGAACGCCTGGACCTGGCCCTCGACTCTGCGCAACTGGGCACCTGGGACTGGCACATTCCCAGCGGCATGCTCTACGGCTCGGCCCGGGCCGCGCAGCTCCATGGCCTGGAACCCAGGCCGTTCCATGAATCATTCGATGCGTTTTTCGAGGGGGTTCCCACCGAAGAACGCAACAACATGCGCAACGCCTACCGCAGCCTGCGGGAAGGCCCGGCGGGCAACTATCAATTGACCTATCGCGTGCAACTGCCCGACGGCAGCTCGCGCTACCTGGAAAGCCGCGCCCGCCTCTACCGCAACGACGATGGCAGCCCCCTGCGCATGGCCGGGACCTTGCTGGACATCACCGACCAGGTGGAGCGCGAACAAAGCCTGGCCGCCTCGGAAGAGAAATTCGCCACGCTGTTCCAGGTCAGTCCCGACCCGATCTGCGTCACCCACCAGGACAGCGGGCGGTTCCTCGAGATCAACTCCAGTTTCACTCAGACCTTCGGCTGGACCACCAGCGACGTGATTGGCCTCAGCGCCGACGAAATCGGCCTCTGGGGTGGCTCGGGCAGCAGTCTGCAACGCATCGAACGGGTGATCCGCGAACAATCGCTGAACAATGTCGCCATCGTCGTCCACCACAAGAACGGCCAGCCACTGACCTGTGTGATTTCCAGCCGGCAAATCAACGTCGGCAACCAGCCGTGCATCGTCACGACCTTGCGCGACATCACGCAGCAGCAACGCTCCGAAGCCGCCCTCAAGGCCAGTGAAGAGAAATTCGCCAAGGCGTTCCATTCCAGCCCCGACGCCATCACCATCACCGAACACCAAAGCGGTCGCTACCTTGAGGTCAACGACGGCTTCTGCCGGTTGACCGGCTACCGCGCCGACGAAGTGATTGGGCATACGGTCTACGAGGTAGGGATCTGGGCCGAAGAAAAACAACGCGCCGCCCTGCTGGCCGAATTGCAACTCAAGGGCCGCGTGCACCACCAGGAGATGCTCGGGCGCAATAAACGTGGGGAAATCCTCACGGTGGAGGTCTCGGTCGAGCCCATCACCCTCAATGAAACCGAGTGTCTGCTGCTGACAGCCCGAGACGTGAGCCTGCTGCGCAACGCCGAAGCCCAGATCCGCCACCTGGCCTACCACGACTCGCTGACCAACCTGCCCAACCGGGCCTTGCTGATGGACCGCCTGAGCCAGCAGATCGCCCTGCTCAAGCGTCACAACTTGCGTGGTGCCCTGCTGTTTCTCGACCTGGACCACTTCAAGCACATCAACGATTCCCTCGGTCACCCGGTGGGCGATACGGTGCTGAAAATCATCACCGCACGCCTGGAAGCCAGCGTACGCCTGGAAGACACCGTGGCGCGGCTGGGTGGCGATGAGTTCGTGGTGCTGCTCAGCGGCCTGGAGGGCTCGCGAAACGAGGTCAGCAAACAGGTTCAGGCCCTGGCCGACACCCTGCGCGAACTGCTCTCGGAACCGATGTTTCTCGATGGCCAGCGACTGCAGGTCACGCCGAGCATCGGTATCGCGTTGATCCCCGACCACGGTTCCACCCCTACCGATCTGCTCAAGCGCGCCGACATTGCGCTGTATCGCGCCAAGGACTCGGGACGCAACACCTCGCAGATGTTCCACACCACCATGCAAAAAGCCGCCAGCGAACGGTTGCGCATGGAAACCGACTTGCGCCTGGCCCTGGCCCGTGGCGAGTTCAGCGTGCATTTCCAGCCTCAGGTCGATGCCCGGGACAACCGCATCATCGGCGCCGAAGCCTTGGTGCGCTGGCATCACCCGGACCTCGGTGCCCAATCGCCCAACGAGTTCATCAAAGTGCTGGAGGACAGTGGCCTGATCCTCGAAGTCGGGACCTGGATCCTCGATGAAGCTTGCGACGGCTTCAAGCAACTGATCGCCAAGGGCAAGATCGATCCGCAGCGATTCAGCCTGTGCGTGAACATCAGCCCACGACAATTCCGCCAGAGCGACTTCGTCGAACGCATCGAAAGCAGCCTGGCCACCCACGGCCTGCCCTGCTCGCTGCTGAAACTGGAGATCACCGAAGGCATCGTGATCCAGAACCTGGACGACACCATCGCCAAGATGCGCCGGCTCAAGAAGCTGGGGGTGAGCTTCGCCATGGACGATTTCGGCACCGGTTATTCGTCGCTGACCTACCTCAAGCGCCTGCCGGTGGACACGCTGAAAATAGACCAGTCATTCGTGCGCGACGCCACCAGCGACCCCAACGACGCCGAAATCATCCGCGCCATCGTCGCCATGGCCCGCAGCCTCAACCTGGTGATGATCGCCGAAGGCGTGGAGACCCTGGAGCAGTTGCATTTTTTGCAAGGGCTTGATTGCCATTTGTACCAGGGTTACCTGCACAGCCGGCCGTTGCCGCTGGAGGCGTTTGAGCGGTTGTTGCCGTGACTGTGTGGCGAGGGGATTTATCCCCGCTGGGCTGCGAAGCAGCCCTAAAAGCAGTCGCCTCGGTGTGTCAGGCCTAAACAGCGTCGGCTGTTCTTTTTTGGGGCCGCTTCGCAGCCCAACGGGGATAAATCCCCTCGCCACAATGAGTCTTCCACTGATCTCCAGAATGAAGAAGGGCGCCATCTGGCGCCCTTCTTCAGTTGCGATGCATCAGTTTTGCAGCGCGGGTTGCTGCTGCGCACCGTTGATCGGGATGCGCTTGGCTTTCGCCTCTTCCGGAACCACTCGCAACAGGTCGATGCTCAACAGACCGTTACGCAGGCCGGCGGATTTGATCTCGATATGATCGGCCAACCGGAAGGACAGCTTGAACGCACGCTGGGCGATGCCCTGGTGCAGGAAGGTGACGCTGTCGTTGCTGGCTTCACGCTTGCCGCCACTGATGGTCAGCACACCTTTTTCCACTTGCAGGTCCAGGTCTTCTTCCTGGAACCCGGCGGCGGCGACCACGATGCGATACTCGTCATCACCATGTTTTTCCACGTTGTAGGGTGGATAGCTGCTGCCTGGTTCGTTGCGCAGGGCGGTTTCGAACAAGTCGTTGAAGCGATCGAAGCCTACCGAGGAACGGAACAGAGGGGCCAGCGAAAATGCAGTACTCATGATTCAAATCTCCTGAAAAATTCAGCAAGTTTTTTTGTCTCCGCGACCCGAATTCGGCATCGCGTAACCCCTATCTAGGGTCCGCCAAAAACTTTTCAAGAGGTTTTTTTGAATTTTTTTCAGGCCGCTTCGGTGCGCTGAACACCCAATAAATGCCCCACCGCGTCCAGGTCGGTTTCCCGGCGTAGCGCAGTAAACAGCTCCACCGCTTCGGGGTAATTGCGGGTCAGCATCGCCAGCCACTGCTTCAACCGGCCCGGGGCCTGGCGCGGTGTCAACTGCTCGACCACTTGCTGCCAAAAGTCATGGAGCATTGGCTGCAACTCGGCCCAAGACATCTCGACCACATCCTCGCCAGCCCGGGCGGCGGCGATCTGCCGGGCCAGATCAGGGCGGGAAACGAGGCCGCGACCGAGCATGATGTCTTCGACACCGCTGATTTCACGGCAACGGCGCCAGTCCTCCACACTCCAGATGTCGCCATTGGCGAACACCGGCACCTTGACCACCTCCTGCACACGGGGGATCCACTCCCAATGGGCCGGAGGCTTGTAGCCATCGACCTTGGTTCGCGCATGCACCACGATGTGCGCCGCGCCGCCTTCGGCCAACGCCGTGGCACAGACCAGCGCGCCGTCCGGGCTATCGAAACCCAGGCGCATCTTGGCGGTGACGGGGATGTGTTTCGGCACCGCGCGGCGCACGTGTTCGACGATTTCGTTGAGCAGTTCCGGTTCCTTGAGCAACACCGCCCCGCCCCGGGATTTATTCACGGTCTTGGCCGGGCAACCGAAATTGAGGTCGATCACCTCTGAGCCCAACTCGCACGCCAATGCCGCGTTTTCCGCCAGGCACACCGGATCGGAGCCGAGCAACTGCACCCGCAACGGCACACCGGCAGCGGTCTGGGCACCGGTCAGCAGCTCAGGGGCGAGCTTATGGAAATAGGCCGGCGTGAGCAGACGATCGTTGACGCGGATGAACTCGGTGACACACCAGTCGATACCGCCAACACGGGTCAGGACGTCCCGCAGGATGTTGTCGACCAACCCCTCCATGGGCGCCAGGGCAATTTGCATGGAAACACACACTCAACGAAAAAACGTGCGGCAGTTTACCGGATTTTGCCCCTGACATCGGAATTCACCATCAATCCCTGTGGGAGCTGAGCTTGCTCGCGATGGCGGTGGGTCAGTCCACGACGATGCCGGACGGCTCCAGGGCGGGGCCATACCCCTCGATGAACTCCTGCGGCATGCGCTTGGGCCGGCCAGTGGACAGTTCGATGCAGACGAAGGTGGTCTGGGCCCGCAGCAATGTGGCGTTGTCGCTGGGACGGACCAGCTGGAAATGCCGGGTCATTTTCAGGCGCTGGTCCCAGTCGACGATCCAGGTGGCCAATTGCAGTTCGTCGCCTTCATAGGCGGCCGCCAGGTAATCGATTTCATGCCGCACCACCGCCATGGCCCGGTCCAGGCGCCGATACTCCACCAGATCCAGGCCCAGGCGCTGGGAATGGCGCCAGGCACAGCGCTCGAGCCAGGTGACGTATACCGCGTTGTTGGCGTGGCCCAGCCCGTCGATGTCTTCGGCGTTGACCTGAAGATCAATGATGAATGGCGTTGCCCGATCCCAGCCCATGCCCCTCTCCCGGTCGAATTTGAATCGGGGCAGTGTAACGGATCCTAGCTCGACCGCCATCGCGGACAAGCCTTGCTCCCACAGGTCAAGCCGATTGCCGCGCTTGCAGACTGCGACCGGCCAACAGTGATAACACCCCATCAATGACACGAGGATCGGCCAGCACCCGCTGATGCCCGCCCTGTGGCAGTCGCAGCAGCCGACTGTCGAACCAGGCCTCATGAATCAATTGCGACTCCTTGACCGAGACCGATGTGTCGTCCTCGGCATGGACGATCAACCCCGGCACGTCCAGCTGGTAATGCGCCACATCCATCTTCGAGGCGGGCATGCCCACGTCGCTTTCCACCTGGCGAATGAAGGCCGAACGCGCCTTGGGCGGCAGGCCCATCATCCGGGAGAAACCGCGCAGCACTCCAAGAATGCGAGCGGGCGCGGCGATGCTGACCAGCGTCTCGGTACGCAACCCCAGCTGGACCGCCAGCATGGCGCTGGCGCCGCCCATGGAATGTCCGATCACCGCCTGCAACGGCGGCAGCTCGGCGGCGGCTTCGAGCATGGCCCTGGCGAACAACAGGACATTCGCCTCGCGACCCGGCGAACGACCGTGGGCCGGACCGTCCAGCGCCACGACCGTGTAACCAGCGCCCACCAGGGCCGTGATCAGCGCCGCGAACTGGGTCGGCCGCCCTTCCCAACCGTGCATCAACAAGACCGCCGGGCCTTTGCCCCAGCGCAAGGCCGAGAGACCGAAACGCAAGGTGATACGCTCGGACGTTGCCAGCATCGGCAGCTCCCAATCCCGCGGCGGCAAGTTTCGAGGACGCATGAACAGCGAACGCATCTGCTTCGCCACCAGGCGCGGAGCCACCCAGCCAAGCGTGCCATTGACACTACGTATCCAACTCAACCTGTCCATCGCTCATCTCCAGGGCTTGCGCCTCAGCTCAACGCACCGCCGACTTGGCGGCGCGCAACAAACGATCCGATAACTCTCCCGGGCCCAATGCCCGCGCCAGGGCCAAACCACCGACCATCAAGGCGATGTCGGCCAGGGCCTTGTCGGCGTCCTCCGGGCTGGCCGCCAATTGCGCGACCATCAACTCGATATGCTCATTGAGCACCTCACGAAACGCATCCGGCAGCCGCCCGAGCTCGCCGACCGACGCCGGAATCGGGCAGGCTTGCTCGGTGGAGTCGCGATGCTTTCGGGAAAGATAGAATGCGGCGACCAACGCACGCCGCTCTTCGCCTGTCAGCTCACCGTCCATATCGGCGATCAAGCCGCGGCGCCGATTGAGCAATTGCTTGAAGGCCTCCAGCATCAAGGCATCCTTGCTTTCGAAATGAGCGTAAAAGCCGCCTACCGTCAGCCCGGCCGCGCCCATCACCTCGCCCACACTCGGCTCCGCCGGCCCACGCTGGATCAACGCATCGCTGGCGGCCTTGAGAATGCGTTCACGGGTTTGTGCCTTTTTATCGCTCATCGTCGCCTCCGAATATTATGACTGAAATATTATCCATGTAATAATTTTCCGCAAGCGGAAAATTTCACCGCTGGTCAGAAGACTTTTTCAAAGGATAAGGGAATTGGCCAAACGCCAGACAAACAAAAGGGTCATTCAAGAATTGAATGACCCTTATAAAATCCCGCAGAGCGGGTAATCGTGGCGTCCCCTAGGGGACTCGAACCCCTGTTACCGCCGTGAAAGGGCGGTGTCCTAGGCCACTAGACGAAGGGGACACAAACCTTCTAACTTGATCAGCGCTGAGAACTGATCGATTCAAGGCCGGTGTGGCCAGACCTTGAACCTGTAATTGGTGGAGCTAGACGGGATCGAACCGTCGACCTCTTGCATGCCATGCAAGCGCTCTCCCAGCTGAGCTATAGCCCCGGATTTTTCGCCTCGCGGCGGAGCGACATTTTGCAACATCGCTTCTGTAAAACTGGCGTCCCCTAGGGGACTCGAACCCCTGTTACCGCCGTGAAAGGGCGGTGTCCTAGGCCACTAGACGAAGGGGACGCAAACCCTTCTATACAACTGATCAACGCTGAGTGTTGATCGCTTCAAGACCGGTGTGGCCAGGCCTTGAAGTGTAAATTGGTGGAGCTAGACGGGATCGAACCGTCGACCTCTTGCATGCCATGCAAGCGCTCTCCCAGCTGAGCTATAGCCCCTCATCGCTGAGGACGGGGCGAATCTTAAGGGCGTATCGGAGGTCTGTCAAATTTATTTTCAACAAATTTGAAAATTTTTTGCCGGGATAACAATCACTTACCACCCTCCCCAGTAAAACTGGGACTTCGCCTGTTTCGTAGGAGCTGACGAGCGAAGCGAGGCTGCGATCTTTTGATCTTTCGCTTGAGATTCAATTAGCTGGGGAAAGATCGCAGCCTCGCTTCGCTCGACAGCTCCTACAGGGCCATCAGGCGATCGCGCCCAACAGTTTTTCCCACTCCTTGTTCTCCTTCTTCGACACGCCACCGAGCAGATCGATGGCCTGGCGCAGGCGGAAACGGGTCAGGTCCGGCCCGAGAATTTCCATCGCATCAAGCACCGATACCGAGCTGGCCTGGCCGGTAATGGCGGCGAACATCAGCGGCATGGCGTCGCGCAGCTTCAACTCCAAGGACTCGACCACGGCCTGGATGGTCGCAGTGATGCTGTCCTTCTCCCACTGACGCAGGCTTTCGAGCTTCCAAAGGATCAGTTGCATCAACTGACGCACCTGGTCGCCGGAGAGCTTCTTGGACTCGAACAGCTTCGCGTCCGGCGTCACGCCACCGGCAAAGAAGAAGCCGGCCAGCGGGGCGATCTGACTGAAGGTCTCTACCCTGCCCTGCACATGGGGCGCGATCTTCATCATGTACTCAGGGTTCAACGCCCACTTCTGCACGCGTGCGGCGAACTCTTCCACCGGCAGGTCCCGCAGCCACTGGCCGTTGAGCCACGACAGCTTCTCGATGTCGAAGATCGGCCCCCCCAGGGAGACCCGCGACAGGTCGAAATGCTCGACCATTTCCTGCAGCGAGAACTTCTCGCGCTCGTCCGGCATCGACCAGCCCATGCGCCCCAGGTAATTGAGCATCGCCTCGGGCATGAAGCCCATGCGCTCGTAGAACGTCACCGAGGTCGGATTCTTGCGCTTGGACAGCTTGCTCTTGTCCGGGTTACGCAGCAGCGGCATGTAGCACAGCTGCGGTTGTTCCCAGCCGAAGTATTCGTAGAGCAGGATCAGTTTCGGCGCCGACGGCAGCCATTCCTCACCGCGCAATACGTGGGTGATGCCCATCAGATGATCGTCGACCACGTTGGCCAGGAAGTACGTCGGCAGGCCGTCGGTCTTCATCAGCACTTGCATGTCCATGCGATCCCACGGGATCTCGACATCGCCACGCAGCATGTCCGGCACCACGCAGACGCCTTCGCTCGGCACTTTCATGCGGATCACATGGGGCTCGCCGGCCGCCAGGCGACGGGCGACTTCTTCCTTGGACAGAAGCAGCGCCCGGCCGTCGTAGCGCGGGGTTTCGCCACGGGCCATTTGCTCGGCACGCATCTGGTCCAGCTCTTCGGCGGTGCAGAAACACGGGAACGCATGCCCCATGTCCACCAACTGCTGGCAATACTGCTTGTAGATGTCACCACGCTCGCTCTGGCGGTACGGACCGTGCGGGCCGCCGACGTCCGGGCCTTCGCTCCAGTCGATCCCCAACCAGCGCAAGGCATCGAAGATCTGTTGCTCGGACTCGCGAGTCGAACGCAACTGGTCGGTGTCCTCGATCCGCAGGATGAACTCGCCGCCATGCTGCTTGGCAAAGCAATAGTTGAACAAAGCGATGTAGGCGGTGCCGACATGGGGATCGCCAGTGGGCGAAGGCGCGATGCGGGTGCGGACGGTGGTCATGGCATGTCTCAAAAAGAATATGAAAAGCGAAGGTCAAACAGGGGGCGAATGGTAACAGGCGATGGCGGGCCGGCTCCAGTGAGAGCGGGATTTGTGTGGTCAGTCGTCAGACCGAGTTACCCCCATCGCGAGCAAGCTCGCTCCCACAGTTCGATCGAGCCACCCAATGATCCCCTGTGGGAGCGAGCTTGCTCGCGATGAGGCCCTTAAGGTCGCCACACAACCTCAGACGGTCAGCAACCGCTCCCGCAACTTGCCAATCTCATCACGCATTTGCGCTGCCGCTTCGAACTCCAGATCCCGGGCCAACTGGTACATCTTCTCTTCCAATTGACGGATACGCTTGGTGATCTCGCTCGGTGAGCGCAGTTCGGCCTCGTAGCGGGCGCTCTCTTCGGCCGCCTTGGCCATGCCCTTGCGTTTTTTGCTGCGTGAGCCTGGCACGGTGGCGCCTTCCATGATGTCGGCGACGTCCTTGAACACGCCCTTGGGGGTGATGCCATTGGCCAGGTTGAAAGCGATCTGCTTGTCGCGACGGCGCTCGGTCTCGCCGATGGCCCGCTCCATCGAGCCGGTGATGCGGTCAGCGTACAGAATCGCCCGACCGTTCAGGTTACGCGCCGCGCGACCGATGGTCTGGATCAACGAGCGTTCGGAGCGCAGGAAACCTTCCTTGTCGGCGTCGAGAATCGCCACCAGCGACACTTCCGGCATGTCCAGGCCTTCTCGCAGCAGGTTGATGCCCACCAGCACATCGAAGGTGCCCAGGCGCAGGTCGCGGATGATCTCGACCCGCTCCACCGTATCGATATCCGAATGCAGGTAACGCACTCGCACACCGTGGTCGGCCAGGTAATCGGTGAGGTCTTCGGCCATGCGCTTGGTCAGCGTGGTGACCAGCACCCGCTCCTCCACCGCCACGCGCTTGCTGATTTCCGAGAGCAGGTCATCGACCTGGGTCAGCGCCGGACGCACCTCGACTTGCGGGTCCACCAGCCCGGTCGGTCGCACCACTTGCTCGACCACCCGCCCGGCATGCTCGGCTTCGTAGTTGCCAGGGGTGGCCGAGACAAAAATCGTCTGCGGGCTCACGCTTTCCCATTCGTCGAAGCGCATCGGCCGGTTATCCAGCGCCGAGGGCAGGCGGAAGCCGTATTCCACCAGGGTTTCCTTGCGCGATCGGTCGCCTTTGTACATCGCGCCGACCTGGGGCACGCTGACGTGGGACTCGTCGATCACCAGCAAGGCATCGGCCGGCAGATAGTCATACAAGGTCGGCGGTGGCGCACCCGCCGGACGGCCCGACAGGTAGCGCGAGTAGTTTTCGATGCCGTTGCAGTAGCCCAGCTCCAGGATCATCTCCAGGTCGAAGCGGGTTCGCTGTTCCAGGCGCTGGGCTTCCACCAATTTGTTATTCGAACGCAGGTACTCCAGGCGCTCCTGCAACTCGGCCTTGATCCCCTCGATGGCGTCCAGCAGGGTTTCCCGGGGCGTCACGTAGTGGCTCTTGGGATAGAACGTAAAGCGCGGCAACTTGCGGATCACTTCGCCGGTCAGCGGATCGAACGCCGAGAGACTCTCCACCTCATCGTCGAACAGCTCGATGCGGATCGCTTCCAGGTCAGATTCCGCCGGGTAGATGTCGATCACATCGCCCCGCACCCGGAAGGTCGCCCGGGCGAAATCCATGTCGTTGCGGGTGTACTGCAAGTCCGCCAGGCGCCGCAGCAAGGCGCGCTGGTCGAGTTTGTCGCCGCGATCCACGTGCAGCACCATCTTCAGGTAGGTTTCCGGGCTGCCCAGGCCGTAGATGCACGACACCGTGGTGACGATGATCGCGTCCTTGCGCTCGAGCAGCGCCTTGGTCGCCGACAGTCGCATCTGTTCGATGTGGTCGTTGATCGAGGCGTCCTTCTCGATGAAGGTGTCCGACGATGGCACGTAGGCCTCGGGCTGGTAGTAGTCGTAGTAGGAAACGAAGTACTCCACGGCGTTGTTCGGGAAAAACGCCTTGAACTCACCGTACAACTGCGCCGCCAGGGTCTTGTTTGGCGCCAGGACCAGGGTCGGGCGCTGCACCTGGGCGATCACGTTGGCAATGCTGAAGGTCTTGCCCGAGCCGGTCACACCGAGCAACGTCTGGTGCGCCAGCCCGGCTTCGATGCCTTCGACCATCAGGCGGATGGCTTCCGGCTGATCGCCGGCGGGCTGGAAGCGGGTGACTAGCTGGAATTCAGACATGACATAACCTCTGGATTCACCCCTGTCGGCCAGCCGACAGGAACGAGAAAGACCGAAACGACTGATGTCGCCCGAGGAAAAAGCTGGGATGCACACAATGTGGAGGTGAATGCCTTCGCTTTCAAGACGAACGTCCTACACGCCTTGAAGGCTTTGACGCGGCGAAAGGACTAACGGTCGAAAAAAATCGAAAAAACTTAGCCTAAAAGCCGAATCGCCTGTCGCCGTGCCGGATGATGGCCTCTATACTAGCTCCCCGTTTGTGCACCGCTCTAGTGCATTCGGCTGGAGCGTCACACGTCCCCTCATTCTCCATTCAGAGCCGCGCACTAATGAGCCTGTTTTCCGCTGTCGAATTGGCACCCCGCGACCCCATCCTGGGCCTCAACGAAGCTTTCAACGCCGACACCCGTACCAATAAGGTCAACCTGGGTGTAGGTGTTTACTGCAACGAGGAGGGGCGCATTCCACTCCTGCGCGCCGTGGTCGAGGCCGAGACGATTCGCGTGGCTCAGCACGTTTCCCGTGGCTACCTGCCAATAGACGGCATTGCCGCCTACGACCAGGCTGTGCAGACCCTGCTGTTCGGCAAGGATTCGCCGCTGATCGCCTCCGGTCGCGTCATCACCACCCAGGCTGTGGGCGGCACAGGCGCACTGAAGATCGGTGCCGACTTCCTCAAGCAACTGCTGCCTGGCGCGGTCGTGGCCATCAGCGACCCGAGCTGGGAGAACCACCGCGCCCTGTTCGAAACCGCCGGCTTCCCGGTGCAGAACTACCGCTACTACGATGCCGCCACCCACGACGTGAACCGCAGCGGCCTGCTGGAAGACCTCAATGCCCTGCCCGATCGATCGATCGTTGTGCTGCACGCCTGCTGCCACAACCCGACCGGTGTGGACCTGAGCCCGGAAGACTGGAAAAACGTGCTGGCCGTGGTCAAGGCCAAGAACCACGTACCGTTCCTGGACATGGCCTACCAGGGCTTTGGCGCCGGTATCGACGAAGACGCGGCGGCCGTGCGCCTGTTCGCCGAATCGGGGCTGACCTTCTTTGCCTCCAGCTCGTTCTCCAAGTCGTTCTCGCTGTACGGCGAGCGCGTCGGCGCCCTGTCGATCGTCAGCGAATCGAAAGAAGAAAGCGCCCGTGTGCTGTCCCAGGTCAAGCGCGTGATCCGCACCAACTACTCCAACCCGCCCACCCATGGCGCCAGCATCGTCGCCGCCGTGCTCAACAGCCCGGAGCTGCGGGCGCAGTGGGAAGCCGAACTGGCCGAAATGCGCCTGCGCATTCGCGGCATGCGCGACCAGATGGTCGACATGCTGGCCAAGGCCGCCCCACAGCACGACTTCAGCTTCGTCGCCCGCCAGAGCGGGATGTTCTCCTACTCCGGCCTGAGCGTTGAACAAGTGACGCGCCTGCGCAACGAGTTCGGCATCTATGCCCTGGACACCGGCCGCATCTGCGTGGCCGCACTAAACCAGAACAACATCGATGCGGTGACCAAGGCCATCGTTCAGGTGATCTGAAGGTCGTTGGGATGAAGAACGGGAAGCCATGGCTTCCCGTTTTTTGTCTAAGCCTATGAAAACAGGCACACACCAGAACCTGTGGCGAGGGGATTTATCCCCGCCGGGTTGCGAAGCAGCCCCAAGGTGCTTGAAGTTATTAACCTGCTACATCCGTTGCTGATTTCAGGGCTGCTACGCAGCCCAGCGGGGATAAATCCCCTCGCCACAAAAAAGCATCCAGCCCCGCATTTCCTATACGAGCAAATGCATCGAGACTACAACTCCGTCGCCCGCTGGCTCGCCGCATCATCATAGATGACATACAACGACTCGGCCACCTGGCTCTTGATCGCCTTGGTACTTTCCAACCCCAGGACAAAACCCTCGGCCTTGCCCCCGGCACGGTTCAGTTCTTCGGCCGTGCTGGCCTGGGCGATGGCGTCGTACAGTTTCTCGGCGTGAGGCCCCACACCCTTGGGCAAACTGATCTGGGCGGTGCTCACAAACACACCTCGGCGCAACGGGCTGTGTGAAGTGGTAACAGGTGGTTCATGGCGCGTACCTCAATGTCGGCGAATGGCCGGCAGCGCATCCTGCCACTTCCGGGCAACCATGGTAGCCCTCTCCCGCCCTTGCGGTAACTGCCAATCGCTGATTGACCGTCAATGGGCACCGGGAATGCGCCGTCCGCCAATATACGCTTGACTTCTCTTTTCCAATCAGTAACATACGCGCCATTCCGCGATAGCTCAGTTGGTAGAGCAAGTGACTGTTAATCACTGGGTCCCTGGTTCGAGTCCAGGTCGTGGAGCCAGACAGCAACACCAAAAAGCCCCTGAATCGAAAGATCCAGGGGCTTTTTTGTGGGCGAAAAACAAGTGGATGGCCATATAAGTCTGGCCGAGGTCGCTGCCGGAACAATAATCCGGCGCCAAAAAGGCAATATGGTCCGGATCCTGCTTTCTTTTTCCGACAACCCAAGCTGTCACGTGAGCGTCATGACAGGGCCGCACACTCGCACTGTCCGCCAATAACAGCTTCAAAACAACAAGGACGAAGCTATGCCCACGCAAAATCCTCACCGCATTGTCGGCCTGTGCACCTCCAGCAAGGTGTACAACGTACTGACCGAACTCAAGCAACTGGAAGGCCACCGCAGCGCCAAGTTCCTTTCGCTGCTGGCGGAAAACCTGGTGCGCAAGGGCCTGCTCAACGAGCAGGAAGTGGTGCACATGCTCGATCTGGTCGTCGATTGAGCGGCATCGATTCCTACTATTGAGCCAGTTGATTTTCCGTCCCTCACCCTGAGCCGTAAGGTAGCCCCATCGATTGATGGAGGTTTCCCATGCCCAAGGTTCAAATCATGTCTGTCATTGGCAGCGCCGTCCCCGCCCCACTCCGGGAACTCGGGCTGCTGGCCTGCTGGTACCTGGTGCAGGACGGCGTGACCATCAGCGGTCCGCTGACTTCACTGCCCGCCGCCCAGGCACTGTCGCAACGCATCGGGCCCTATCTGTTGAGGGCCTAGGGCAACTGCACACGCGGCGTGCTTTCGACGAACAAGGCCCAGCAGGACATGAACAGCGCGGCGATCAGCGGCCCGATTACGAAGCCGTTGAGCCCGAACACCGCCAGCCCACCCAATGTCGAGACCAGCACCATGTAGTCGGGCATCTTGGTGTCCTTGCCCACCAGGATCGGCCGCAGGAAATTGTCCACCAGGCCGATCACGAACACCCCGAACAGCGTCAGCACCACGCCCTGCCAGATCGCCCCCGAGAGCAGGAAGTACACCGCCACCGGTGCCCAGACGAGGCCCGCCCCCACCGCCGGCAACAACGACAGGAACGCCATCAGCACCGCCCAGGGCAATACCGTCGGAATCCCCAGGATCCAGAAGATCAGCCCACCCAGCGCACCTTGGCTGATGGCGACCAGCAGGTTGCCTTTCACCGTGGCCCGTACCACCCGATTGAATTTCAACTGCAGGCGGCGCTTTTGATGTTCCCCCAAGGGAACGGCCATGCGCACTTTGCGCACCAGCTCCGCGCCGTCGCGCAGAAAGAAGAACAGCAGATAGATCATCACGAAGAAGCTGACCAGGAACTGAAAGGTGCCCTGGCCGAAACTGAAGGCCTGGGTGGCGAAGAACTCACTGCCCTGCATCGCGCTCTTGACGATCTTGTCGCGCAAGCCGTTCAGGTTGCCCAGGCCGAAGCGGTCCAGCAGGTGCTGGAAGTACGGCGGCAAGGCATCCTTGAAGCGGGCCAGGTAATCGGCAATGTCCAGCTCGCCGCTTTCCAGGCTCTTGTACAGCGCCGCGCCTTCCTGGACCAACAGCGTACTGATGATGATCACCGGCAAGATCGCGCAGACCACACAGATGCTCAACGTGACCAGCGAGGTGACATTGCGGTGCCAGCCGAACTTCAGCTGCAGGCGGCGCTGCATCGGCGCAAAGACGATACCCAGGATCACCGCCCAGAACACCGCACCGTAAAATGGCAGCAGAATCCAGATGAAGGCGACCGTGACCAGCACCAGGAGCAACATCTGGGCTTTGTTTTGCAACATCTTTCGATTCATCAGCTTTCCATGTCCAAAGGCGGGATACACATTAGTCCGCCAGGACTCGCCGGAGTGCCTTCACGTTTGCGCTGCACATTGATTCAGGTCAATAAGGCCCGGCCGGCCCTGGCGTACCCTCCCCGCTTTTTGCGACCTGACCCCACCATGACCCTTGCCGCCCCCGAACTGCTGGCGCCCGCCGGCACCCTGAAAAACATGCGCTATGCCTTCGCCTACGGTGCCGATGCAGTGTACGCCGGCCAGCCGCGCTACAGCCTGCGGGTGCGCAACAACGAATTCGACCACGCGAACCTGGCCTTGGGCATTGCCGAGGCCCAGGCCATGGGCAAGCGCTTCTACGTAGTGGTGAACATCGCCCCGCACAACGCCAAGCTGCGCACGTTCCTCAAGGACCTGGAGCCGGTGATTGCCATGGCGCCGGACGCATTGATCATGTCCGACCCGGGATTGATCATGCTGGTTCGCCGGCATTTCCCGCAGATGCCGATCCACCTGTCCGTGCAGGCCAACACCGTCAATTGGGCGAGCGTCGAGTTCTGGCAGCAGCAGGGCTTGAGCCGGATCATCTTGTCCCGGGAATTGTCCTTGGAGGAAATCGCCGAGATCCGCGAGCAGGTGCCGGCCATGGAGCTGGAAGTGTTCGTCCACGGCGCGCTGTGCATGGCCTACTCCGGGCGCTGCCTGCTTTCGGGCTATATGAACAAGCGTGATGCCAACCAGGGCAGTTGCACCAATGCCTGTCGCTGGAAGTACTCGGCGCAACCGGCGGTGGAAAACGCCGTGGGCGACATTGTGCAAACCTATCAACCCGAACCGACCCTGGGCCTCGGCGCGCCCACCGACCAGGTGTTCCTGCTCCAGGAAGCCAACCGCCCGGACGCCTCCCTGCCGGCCTTCGAGGACGAGCACGGCACCTACATCATGAATGCCAAGGACCTGCGGGCCGTGCAACACGTCGAACGCCTGGCCCGCATGGGCGTGCATTCGTTGAAGATCGAAGGCCGGACCAAGTCGCACTTCTATTGCGCCCGCACCACCCAGGTGTATCGCCGGGCCATCGATGACGCGGTGGCCGGTCGGGAATTCGATCGCAGCCTGATGACCGACCTGGAGTCCCTGGCCCAGCGCGGCTACACCGAAGGTTTTCTGAGGCGCCACGTGCACGACGAATACCAGAATTACCAGAACGGCAGCTCCGTCTCGGAGCGCCAGCAGTTCGTCGGCGAACTGACCGGCGAGCGGCGCGAACGCCTGGCCGAAGTACGGGTCAAGAACCGCTTCGGCCTGGGGGATCACATGGAACTGATGACCCCCAAGGGCAACTTTCACTTCGACCTGCACCAGTTGCAGAACATCAAGGGCCAGGGCATCGACGTGGCACCGGGGGATGGGCATGTGGTCTACCTGCCCATCCCGGATGCGGTGGATCTGCGGTTTGGGTTGTTGATGCGGGATGTGCGGGAGTTGCCTGCCGGATCATGAAACTGTGGCGAGGGGATTTATCCCCGTTGGGCTGCGAAGCAGCCCCAAAAAAAATCAAATACGGCTTACCTGATGCACAACGTAATCTACCTTGGGGCTACTTCGTAGCCCAACGGGGATAAATCCCCTCGCCACAATGGTGTATGACTTGAGTTGGCGGAACGACTTACCCGGCAGAAACTGCCGAAGGCTGCGATCCTTCTTTCCCGATAAGACCCGGTTGCCCAGGTGAAAACATCTGGATCGAGAGCGAAAGATCGCAGCCTTCGGCAGCTCCTGAGGGTCAGATCCGGAACTGCCCCACCAGTTGCCCCAGGCGCTGGCCCAGGTCGGCCAGGCTGCGGGAGGTCTGGGCGCCAAGTTGGGTTTCGTCGGCGACGCTGTCCACGGCCACGGCGATCTGATGCACGCTGCGGTTGATTTCCTCGGCCACCGCGGTCTGTTCTTCGGCGGCGCTGGCGATCTGGGCGTTCATCGAGTTGATGGTGCCGATCAGCTGCGCCATGGTGTCAAGGGAGGCGCCCGCCTCGTTGGCCCGCTCCGAGGTGCCATCGCCGGCCTCGCTGGAACGACGCATCGCTTCCACCGCCGCATGGGTGCCGGATTGCAGACGGTCGATCATGCCCTGGATTTCCTGGGTACTCTGCTGGGTCCGGCTGGCCAGAGCCCGCACTTCATCGGCTACCACCGCGAACCCACGCCCCGCCTCGCCGGCACGCGCGGCCTCGATGGCGGCGTTGAGGGCCAGCAGGTTGGTCTGCTCGGCGATCGAACGAATCACCCCGAGCACACTGACAATCGAGGCCACGTCCTGCTGCAGGCTGTCCAGAGACACGCCGCTGCTGCGGATATCGTTCACCAGCGCATGAATCTGCTGGATGCTGCCGGCCACCACACGCTTGGCGGACTGGCCTTCTTCGTCGGTCTGCTGGGCCGCGACGGCGGCGCCCTGGGCACTGCGGGCGACTTCCTGGGCAGCCGAGGACATCTCGTTGATCGCCGTGGCCACCTGATCGGTTTCGTGGCGCTGACGTTCCATGGCCTGCTCCGAGCGCTGGGCCTGCTCGGAAACTTGCGTCACCAGGCCGGTCAGTTGCGAAGTCATGTCGGTGATCTGCCGCACCAGGCCGTGGATCTTGTCGACGAAGCGGTTGAACGAACCGGCCAGTTGGCCCAGCTCGTCCTGGCTGGTGATGGTCAACCGACGGGTCAAGTCACCCTCGCCCGCGGCGATGTCGTCGAGGTTGTCCTTCATCAGGTGCAGGGGACGCAGGATCGTGTTGGCGAGCACCAGGCCCACCACCGCAATCACCAGCAACACCACCGCGGCGATCCCGACGATGCTCAAGATCACGCCTTGCAGGCGATCGTGGACCTTGGCCTCCACCAGTGCCACCTGGGCTTCGATACCGTCCAGGTTGACCGAGCTACCGACCGCGAGGTCCCACTTGGGCAGGTATTCGGTGTAGCCGAGCTTGGGCACCAAGTCCTTGCTGCCGGGCAGTGGCGAGCTGTATTCCAGATAATGCGTTCCGTCCTTGGCGACTTTCACCAGGTCACGGTTGACGTAGACACCGTTCGGGTCGCGGTTGTCCTTGAAACTCTTGCCCACGCCATCGGGGCTGTTGGCCTTGAACAGACGAATGGTCTCGGAGTCGTAACCGAAGAAGTAGCCATCCTTGCCATAGCTGATATTCGACAGCAGCTTGATCGCCTGGGCACGCGCTTCGTTATCGCCAGGCGCGGCGGCATCGTAGAGCGGCTTGATCGCGGTAAGGCCCACCGCCACGTAGTTCTGCAGCGTGGCCTTGGCCTCGCTGAGCAGGCGCTCACGGGTCTGCTGGACCTCTTTACCCGCTTGTTCCTTCAAGATGAAAGCCGTGGTCAGGCTGATGATCACGGCGGACAGCAATACCGGCAGTATCGCAAGGGACAGGACTTTAGCCTTCAGGCTCAGGCGCATGCTGTTCACTCTTGTTGGTTTTATTGGCGTGGTTAGCTGTATTAACGGCACCGCACGGCAAAACTGTAGGACAAGGTGAACGGTTCGTCGGCAGAGTCGTTGAATGCACGAGCCTCATCGCGAGCAAGCTCGCTCCCACAGTGGATCGGTGTGAACACAAGCATTGTGAACACCGCCGCACCCTGTGGGAGCGAGCTTGCTCGCGATTGAGGCGACTCGGTCTCGAGGCTACAACACCATCGCCGCCACCCAACCAAACGCCAGCAGCGGCAGGTTGTAGTGGATGAAGGTCGGGACCACAGTGTCCCAGATGTGATGGTGCTGGCCGTCGATGTTCAGGCCGGAGGTCGGGCCCAGGGTCGAGTCCGAGGCGGGCGAACCCGCATCGCCCAGGGCGCCGGCAGTGCCGACGATGCAGACGATCGCCAGCGGGCTGAAGCCCAGTTGCAGGCACAGCGGCACGAAAATCGTCGCCAGGATCGGCACCGTGGAAAACGACGAGCCGATGCCCATGGTCACCAGCAGCCCCACCAACAACATCATCAGCGCGCCGATGCCCTTGTTGTGGCCGATCCAGGCCGCCGAGGTCTCCACCAGGCTCTGGACTTCACCAGTGGCCTTCATCACTTCGGCGAAGCCTGAGGCGGCGATCATGATGAAACCGATCATCGCCATCATCTTCATGCCTTCGGTGAACAGGTCGTCGGTCTCACGCCAGCGCACCACACCCGATACCGAGAAAATCAGGAAGCCGGCCAGGGCGCCAATGATCATCGAGTCGACCAGGAGCTGGATGGCGAACGCCGCGACAATCGCCAGCCCCGCCACCAGCAGGGTCATGGGGTTGTAGCGCACCGCCACCTGCTCGACCCGGGCGATCCTCTTCAGGTCGTAGACGCGTTTCTTGCGGTAGCTGAACAACGACAGCAGCAGGCCGA
Source organism: Pseudomonas sp. NFACC24-1 (assembly GCF_900115235.1). NCBI lineage: Bacteria > Pseudomonadati > Pseudomonadota > Gammaproteobacteria > Pseudomonadales > Pseudomonadaceae > Pseudomonas > Pseudomonas sp. NFACC24-1. The sequence goes on along the minus strand of NZ_FOVS01000011.1, from coordinate 96,913 downwards.
ACACCATGCCCAACGCCGGAATGCCCATGGCGTGGGTGACGTTGATGCCACTGACGTCCACGCCGCTGCGGGCGATGTTGGCCAGCAGGATCTCGTTGAGAAAGATATTGCCGAAGCCCACCGGCAGGAACATGTACGGCGTGATCAGGCCGAAGGTCATGACGCAGGCAATCAATCGACGGTCCAGTTGCAACTTGGTCAGCACATAGAGCAGCGGCGGCACCAGCAACGGGATAAAGGCGATATGGATTGGCAGGATGTTCTGCGAGGCGACCGCGACCGTTCCCAGCAGGCCGATCAGGACCCACTTGACGCCCGTGCCACCGGCGGCATCTTGGCGACCCACCAGGACCAGGGCTTTGTCCGCCAGGGCGTGGGCCATGCCGGACTTGGCGATCGCCACGGCGAACGCGCCGAGCAAGGCGTAGGAAAGCGCCACCGTCGCACCACCGCCAAGGCCGGCGTTGAACGCCTTGAGCGTCGCCTCGATGCCCAGGCCGCCGACCAGGCCACCCACCAATGCGCCGACAATCAGCGCGATTACCACATGCACGCGGGACAGGCTGAGCACCAGCATGACGCCAACCGCGGCAATTACTGCATTTATCATCGTTACCTCAAAGCACAGCGATGGAAAGCCACCGGACAAAAAGGTCGCGACTTTGCAGCAAGCGGCGGCAAGCTGCAAGGGCCGTGGGGCGGGTTTTCAAGTCTCGCAATATTGACTACCACCACCGCCCCCCTGTGGGAGCGAGCTTGCTCGCGATGGCGTCCGTTCAGCCACATAGATAGCCACCGATAGATTGTTGTCGCGAGCAAGCTCGCTCCCACAGGGGGGCGGTGCCATGAGATCAGCGTTTGGGCAGCTCGATGACGACCTTCAAGCCACCCCACTCGCTGTCGTCCAACGCCAGAATCCCGCCCCAGGTGTCGACGATGTCCCGCACGATGCCCAGGCCCAGGCCGTGTCCATCGGTCTGTTCATCCAACCGCGTGCCGCGGCTGAACACCTGGTCGCGGCGGTCCGCGGGGATGCCCGGGCCGTCGTCCTCCACGGCCAGGCTGAAACCCTCGGCCGTCTCGGTCATGGTCAGGCGGACCTCGGCATCGGCCCATTTGCAGGCGTTGTCCAGCAGGTTGCCCAACAATTCCAGCAAGTCTTCACGGTCCCAGGGCAGGTGCAGGCCTGGCGGGGCGACGTAGCTCAGGTGCAGGTGTTCACCGTGGATCATGTTCAGCGTGGCCAACAACCCCGGCAATTCGGCGTCGCAGTCCAGGTGCGCGCCGGGCAAGGCATCGCCGGACAGGCGGGCGCGGTTGAGTTCGCGGTTCAGGCGCTGGCGGACCTGCTCCAGTTGATCGAGCAACAGTTTGCGCAACTCGGGATACGGGTCGAGCTTCTCGTTCGACGCCAGGCTTTGCAGCACCGCCAGCGGGGTTTTCAAGGCATGGCCGAGGTTGCCCAAGGCATTGCGCGAACGCTTGAGGCTGTCTTCGGTGTGGGCCAGCAGATGGTTGATCTGCGTCACCAGCGGCTCCAACTCCCGTGGCACCTGCTCGTCGAGTTGCGAACGCTGCCCGCGCTGCAACTGGGCAATCTGCTCCCGGGCGCGGTCCAGGGGACGCAAGGCTCGGCGCACGGTGATGCGTTGCAGCAACAGAATCAGCAACAGCCCCGCCAACCCGAGCCCGAGGCCGATCTGTTGCATCCGGCGGAAGCTGTCACGCACGGGCGTGTAGTCCTGGGCCACGCTGATGGAAATCGCCTGGCCCAGGCGCCGATAGTCGGTGCGCAGTACCAGCAGCTTCTGGCCCTCTGGGCCCAGTTGCAGGTTGCTGTGCAGGCCGGGGTGGTCGAGCCGAGGCAATTCCTGGTCCCACAGGGAGCGGGAGCGCCAGTGCACATCGGCAAAATCGATGCGGAAATAATGCCCGGAAAACGGCCGCTGATAGGCCGGCGACAAGCGGCGCTCATCCAATTGCAAGCCCTGGGGGCCGCGCACCAGGGCCACCAGCAGGTTCTCGCTGTCGTTACGCAGCCCCGCTTCCAGGTAGCGCTGCAGGCCCAACTCGAACAACCACAGGCTGGTTTGCGCCAGGACCAGGCCGACCACCACCATCACACCGATCAGGCCCAGGCTCAGGCGCCGCTGGATGGATCTCACTGTGCCTGCCCGCCGAACAGGTAACCCTGGCCGCGACGGGTTTCGATCACGCTGCGCCCCAGCTTGCGCCGCAGGTGATTGACGTGGACTTCCAACACGTTGGAATCGCGCTCGGTCTCACCGTCGTACAGGTGTTCGGCGAGATGGCTTTTGGAAAGTATCTGCTCGGGATGCAGCATGAAATAGCGCAACAGGCGAAATTCGGCGGCCGTGAGCTGGATGTCGGTGCCGTCGCGGACCACGCATTGGCGGCTCTCGTCCAGGTGCAATCCGGCAGCCTTGAGCGTCGGCTGGTTGACCTGGCCATGGGAGCGGCGCAGCAGCGCCTGGATCCGCAGGTGCAGCTCCTCAGGATGAAAGGGTTTGGTCAGGTAGTCGTCGGCCCCGGCCTTGAGGCCTTCGATACGTTCGGCCCACGACCCGCGGGCAGTGAGGATCAGCACCGGCGTGGCCAGGCCGCCAGCGCGCCATTGGGCCAACACGTCGAGCCCCGGCACGCCCGGCAGGCCGAGATCGAGGATGATTAGGTCGTAGGGCTCGCTGCTGCCCTGGTACACCGCGTCGCGACCATCGGCCAGCCAGTCGACGGCATAGCCCTGGCGTGCAAGCCCGGCCATCAGTTCATCGGCCAGGGGCACGTGATCTTCCACCAGAAGCAGGCGCATCAGTCTTCCTTATCTTTGAGTAAACGGCCGGTCTTGGCCTCCAGGTCCAGTTCGCGCACGACGCCGTCGGTGTCCAGCAGCTCGACCTCATAAATATAGACGCCGTGTTTCTCCTCCAACTCGGCTTCCAGCAGTTTGGCGCCGGGGTGCAGGTCCAGCGCCTGTTGCAGCAGCTGTTCGAGCGGCAGGATCACGCCCTGCTGACGCAGTTGCAGGGCCTCGTCCTGATCCAGGTCCCGGGCCATGGCCAGAGAACAAAACGCCAGCAGCGCCAGCGCCCATCGACCATGGGCGCGTAGATTAAGCTTCATTACGTATCCTGATGATTCTTGAGTACCTCGCCGTTGACGGCATCCAATTCCAAGTCCCACTCGACGCCCTTGGCATCGCGCAAATCCACCTTGTAGAGGTACTTGCCGTACTCTTCCTCCAGCTCGGTGTCGGTTACGGTGGAACCGGGATGTTTGGCCAGGGCCTTGGCGTTGAGTTTTTCAAAGGACAGGATGGTACCAGCGTCTTGCAGTTTGCGGGCTTCGTCCGCGTTCAGGTCTCGTGCCTGAGCCAGGCTCGTACCTAGGGCCATGAGGGTCGCGATGAAAAAGGCAGTCAGGCGGTTCATGGGTTGTCTCCTTTTTTATAATCTTTCACGGGGGCGACTGTATCGGGGTGAACTTAACTGAAACTGAATCGCCATCATGGAACCCACATCAATAATGTGGGAGCGAGCTTGCTCGCGAAGGCGGTGGGCCAGCTTGCATCGATGCAGGATGTGCCGCCGCTATCGCGAGCAAGCTCGCTCCCACAGGGTTTTGTGTCGTTATAATCAGCCGCTTACCCGTATTCGAGACCGGTATGACCGCCATCCACATCAAGTTCCCCGCCCTCACCCTCAAGGCCGGCCCCCGTGCGTTCGGGCGGATTCGCCAGACCGGCCTGAACGCCGCCGACGTCGGTATCCTGCCCGGCGCCGCCGGTGGCCCCAAGGCCCTGGGCATCCAAGGGCTGGACCTGGCGCTGTTCGGCGAATGGCTGCCCGCCGCGCCCCGGGAACGCTCGCTGATCGGGGCCTCGGTGGGGGCCTGGCGCTTCGCCAGCGCCTGCCTGCCGGACGCCGCCGAAGGGATCCGGCGCCTGGGCACCTTGTACAACGAACAAAGCTTCGCCAAAGGCGTGACCATGGCCGGTGTCAGCCAGAGCTCGCAGCGCATGCTCGATGACTTGCTCGACGGCCGCGACACCTCGATCCTCGATAACCCGCGGTATCGGCTCAACATCATGGTCGTCAAGAGCCACGGCCTGCTCGCCCAGGATCATCGCGGCCGGCTGGGCCTGGGGCTGTCGTCGGTGATCGCCGACAACCTGCGGGGCCGTGCCCGGCTGTCGCGGCATTTCGAGCGGTTGATCATCCATGACCCGCGCCTGGCCCCGCCCCTGCATCCGCTGAATGACTTTCCGTCGCGTTTCGTGCCGTTGGCCGCCGGCAACCTGCGCCAGGCCCTGCTGGCGTCAGGCTCGATCCCGATGGTGATGGAAGGCGTGCGCGACCTGCCGGGCGCCGGTGCCGGCACCTACCGCGACGGCGGTCTGCTGGACTATCACCTCGACCTGCCCTACAGCGGCGAGGACATCGTGCTCTACCCGCATTTCACCGACCGGGTCATTCCCGGCTGGTTCGACAAGGGCCTGCCGTGGCGTCGGGGCAACGTCGACCGTCTGCAGGACGTGCTGTTGCTGGCACCGTCCCGGGAATACCTGGCACGCCTGCCCTACGGCAAACTGCCAGACCGCAACGACTTCAAGCGCTTCATGGGCGATGACCCGAGCCGCCGCAAATATTGGCGCACGGCGATGGACGAGAGCCGCCGGCTCGGCGACGAGTTCCTGGAGCTGACGGCCAACGGTGGCTTGGGCGAGCGTTTGCTGACCCTTTAGTCAGCACGGTCGCGCAACGCCGTTATCAAACTGATAAACTCCGCCGCCTGCCTCGCGACCGCTACCTTCAAAGAGCCCGAACCTGTGGAAATCTTCAAAGAATTTACCTTCGAATCCGCCCACCGCCTGCCCCACGTGCCGGAAGGCCACAAGTGCGGCCGCCTTCATGGCCACTCGTTCAAGGTGGCGATCCACCTGAGCGGCGATATCGACCCGCACACCGGCTGGATTCGCGACTTCTCGGAGATCAAGGCGATCTTCAAGCCCCTCTACGAGCGCCTGGACCACAACTACCTCAACGACATCCCCGGCCTGGAAAACCCCACCAGCGAAGTGTTGGCCAAGTGGATCTGGAACGAGTTGAAGCCGTTGCTGCCGGAGCTCAGTGCCATCCGCATCCATGAGACCTGCACCAGCGGTTGCATCTACCACGGCGAATAACCACTTTCCTTGCACCCGCTGGGCTGCGCTGTAGGAGCTGCCGAAGGCTGCGATCTTTTGATCTTTCGCTTGGGACTCAATTGTCTGGGGAAAGATCGCAGCCTCGCTTCGCTCGGCAGCTCCTACAGGTCCAGCGGGAGCAAGCTTCCTCGCAACAATCGGTTTTTCCAAAGTAAATGGCATTGGCCTATGCTTGCTCCCCTGAGCCATTTTCAGGGGAGTATCGAGCATGACCCACTGGCCGCTGGATCAAACCTACGACTTCAACGGACACCCCATCCGCTACGCCATCCACGGCGATGGTCCACCCTTGGTGTTTGTCCACGGCACGCCCTTCTCTTCCTACGTGTGGCACCGGATCGCCCCGCTGTTCTTCGCCACCCACCGGGTGCATTACTTCGACCTGCTGGGGTATGGCCAATCCGCGCAACCCGACGCCGACGTGTCCCTCGGCGTGCAAAACCTGTTGCTCGCACAATTGCTGGAGCATTGGCGCCTGGACTGCCCGGACGTGGTGGCCCATGACTTTGGCGGCGCCACGGCCCTGCGCACGCACCTGTTCAACGGCAAGAACTACCGCAGCCTGACCCTGATCGACCCTGTGGCGCTGTCGCCCTGGGGTTCGCCCTTTGTGCAGCATGTCCGCCAGCATGAAGCGGCCTTCAGCGGCCTGCCCGACTACATTCAGCGGGCCATCGTGCCCACCTATGTCCGCGGCGCGATCAAACGGGACATCCCGGACGACGAACTGGCGCCCTACGTGCGGCCATGGCTGGGCGAGACCGGCCAGGCGGCGTTCTACCGGCAGATCGCGCAGATGGACGAACGCTACACCCGTGAAGCCGAGGGCCTGTATCCGAACGTGCGCTGTCCGACCCAGATCCTGTGGGGCGAGGATGACCAGTGGATCCCCATCGAACGCGGCCGGGCCCTGCAACGGCTGATCCCGGGGGCACAATTTCACCCTGTTCCAAATGCCGGACACCTGGTTCAGGAAGACGCGCCGGAGGCCATCGTGGCGGCGCTGTTGCGGTTTCTGCCATTGTCCTCTTGCACCTGAAGAAACCGCATCCCTGTGGGAGCGGGCTTGCTCGCGAAGGGGGTGTATCAGCCAATATATTCGTACCTGACGCACCGCATTCGCGAGCAAGCCCGCTCCCACAGGGGATCTGCATGCGCAATGAGATCTGTGTTCCAACTTGAATCACTCGCGCACCGCTTTTGATCCCTGCGCCCACCCAATCCCCAGGATTGTCTATAAATAACCTCGCGATCACCCGCTTGGCACGGCCGCTGCACGCTTGCGACATCCCTCACCCGCAAGGACCGCCACATGACCCAGAACGATCCAGGCAATGACTATCCCCTGAGCGAAGTCCCGCTGCACGCCCGCAAGGGCCTGGCCTCCACGGCCATGGTGCTGCTGGGTTTCACCTTTTTCACCGCCACGATGTTTGCCGGAGGCAAGCTGGGGGTGGCGTTCGGTTTTGCCGAGATGCTCACCGTGATTGTGATTGGCAACCTGCTGTTGGGCCTCTATGCCGCCGGCCTGGGTTACATCGCTTTCAAGAGCGGGCTCAATTCGGTGTTGATGGGGCGTTTCTGTTTCGGCGAGGTGGGCAGCAAGCTCAGTGACTTGATCCTCGGGTTCACCCAGATCGGCTGGTACGCCTGGGGCACGGCGACCGCCGCCGTGGTGCTGGGCAAGTATTTCGAATTGAGCGAGAGCACCGTGCTCGGGTTGATGGTGCTGTTCGGCCTGGGGTTCTGCGCCACCGCCTACGTCGGTTATCGCGGGCTGGAAATCCTTTCGTACATCGCCGTACCAGCCATGATGTTGCTGCTGATGCTGTCGATGTGGGTGGCGACGGTGAAAGTCGGCGGCTTCGAAGGCTTGCTGGCGGTGGTGCCTACGAGCAGCCTCGATTGGTCCACCGCCATCACGCTGGTGTTCGGCACCTTCGTCAGCGGCGCGACCCAGGCCACCAATTGGACGCGGTTCTCCCGCTCGGCGAAGGTCGCGGTGCTGGCGAGCCTGATCGGCTTCTTCCTCGGCAACGGCCTGATGGTGCTGATCGGCGCCTACGGGGCCATCGTCTATCAGCAACCGGACGTGGTCGAAGTGTTGTTGCTGCAGGGCTTCGCCATGGCGGCGATGGCGATGCTGTTGCTCAACATCTGGAGCACCCAGGACAACACCATCTACAACTTCGCCGTGGCCGGTTGCAACCTGCTGCGCACCCGCCGGCGCAAGACCGTGACCCTCTGCGGCGCGGTGATCGGCACGCTGCTGGCCCTGTTGGGCATGTACGATCTGCTGGTGCCTTACCTGATTCTGCTGGGCACCGTCATCCCACCGATTGGCGGGGTGATCATGGCCGATTTCTTCTTCCGCTGGCGCGGCCGTTATCCACGCCTGGCCGAAGCCCGGTTGCCGGCGTTCAACTGGCCTGGGCTGTTTGCCTATGGGCTCGGCACGGTCGCCGCGTTCAATTCGCCGTGGGTCGCGCCACTGGTAGGAATCGCCACCGGCGCGCTAACGTATGTGCTATTGATCGGCGTAATGGGTATTCGCACCGCTGACGCACCTCTACAAGACCTATAAAGGATTTGCCCGATGCACATCATCAACGCCCGCCTGCGCAACCGCGAAGGCTTGCATGAACTGCACCTGGAAAACGGCCTGATCGCCAACATCGCCCGCCAGACCGAAGCCCCCAGCCTGGGCCCGGAAGACCTCGACGCCGGCGGCAACCTGGTGGTCCCGCCCTTCGTCGAACCGCACATCCACCTGGACGCCACCCTCACCGCCGGTGAACCGCGCTGGAACATGAGCGGCACGCTGTTCGAAGGCATCGAGTGCTGGGGCGAACGCAAGGCCACCATCACCCAGGAAGACACCAGCACCCGCGCCAAGAAAACCATCCAGGCCCTCGCCGCCCATGGCATCCAGCATGTGCGCACCCACGTCGACGTGACCGACCCAGAACTGACGGCCCTCAAGGCCATGCTGGAAGTGCGCGAGCAAAGCCGTCACCTGATCGACATGCAGATCGTTGCGTTTCCCCAGGAAGGCATCGAGTCCTACCGCAATGGCCGCGAACTGATGGAAGAGGCGATCCGCATGGGCGCCGACGTGGTGGGCGGCATTCCCCACTTCGAGTACACCCGCGACCAGGGCGTCAGCTCGGTGAAATTCCTCATGGACCTGGCCGAACGCACCGGTTGCCTGGTGGATGTGCATTGCGACGAAACCGACGACCCGCATTCGCGCTTTCTCGAAGTGCTCGCCGAAGAAGCCCGCAGCCGCGACATGGGCGCCCGCGTCACCGCCAGCCACACCACGGCCATGGGTTCCTACGACAACGCCTACTGCGCCAAGCTGTTCCGCCTGCTCGGGCATTCGGGCATCAGCTTTGTCTCTTGCCCGACCGAAAGCATTCACCTGCAGGGGCGTTTCGACACCTTCCCCAAACGCCGTGGGGTCACTCGGGTCAATGAACTGCTCGAAGCCGGGATGAACGTGTGTTTCGGCCAGGACTCCATCGTCGACCCGTGGTATCCCCTGGGCAACGGCAACATCCTGCGTGTGCTCGAAGCCGGGCTGCATATCTGCCACATGCTCGGCTACCGCAACCTGCAAAGCGCCCTGGACCTGGTCACCGACAACAGCGCCAAGGCCATGGCCCTGGGCGAGCGCTACGGGCTGGAGCCCGGCCGCCCGGCGAACCTGCTGATCCTGTCGGCGGACAGCGACTACGAAGTGATCCGCAGCCAGGGCTTGCCTCTCTACTCGATTCGCAATGGCGAAGTGCTGATGAAGCGGCAGATGCCGGTGGTGGAGTTTGCGCAGCAGCCCGGCTGATTTCCCTGTGGGCGAACTTGCTCGCGACGGCGGTGGGTCAGTTGCATTGATGTTGGATGTAGTGCCGCCATCGCGAGCAAGCTCGCTCCCACAAGGGGATCTTCAGCGGACATAAATGTTGAGTCCGACACAGGGCCCCTGTGGGAGCGAGCTTGCTCGCGATAGCGGTATAAGCCACACCACAAAACCTCCAGAAAGCCCTACGGCACAAGCCGCGCCGTACCAAACAACCTGACCCGCACCAACTCGCCCGCCGCTTCTTCCAGCAAAATCGGCGCCGTGCCGCCGGGCATCACCACCCTCACCACGCCCGCCTTCACCCAGCCCACCCGCCAGGCAGCACTGGCCACGGCGCTGGCGCTGGTGCCCGAGGATGCGGTGGGACCTTCGCCTCGCTCGAACACCCGGGCGGCGATTCGCCCTTCAGCTTCGAGCCAGGCCCATTGCAGGTTCACCCCCATCGGGCACGGCATTCCAGCCCCACCCGGAGGAGCATAAGCGATACGGGTCAGGCTCTGGCACAGCGCCGCAGCACGCATCTGCGAATTGCTCGGCAACGCCTCGGCTCCGTCCACCAGCGTCACGCAATGAGGGTTGCCAATGTTCACGAACTGGCTGTTGCCCCAGGCCGGGTTCAACCGTTCAAGCGCCGCCACACGGCTGACGTCGCACTGGTTGAACATCACACGCTTGACGTCCTGGGCACCGACGGCACCGGGCCCGAACAGCGGTTTGCCCAAGTCCAGCCAGAAGCCTTGGGCGCCTTCGAATTCAGCGGCGCGAACCGAGGTTTGCAGCGGTGACAAGCCGTCGGGTTTATCGTGATGGACCTGCAGCAAGCAATCACCGGTCCCTGCCATCAAGCCCTGCTCTTGCAAGGCCTGGGAGAAAATCGTCAGGCCATTGCCGCTGCGCTCGGCCAGTGTCCCATCGGTATTGACGATCAACAGATCAAAGGGCGGTTCACTCTGGAACGGGCCAATCAGCAACCCATCACTGCGATGCGCCTTGGCATCCGACGGCGCCTCATCCGGCGTCCAGGCGCAGAACGCGTGCACGGCCGCCGTTGCCCAGGCCTCGCGGGTCTGCGCGGCCTGGGCGGCCGACGGAGGCAGATCGATGCCATGGTCACGGACCTGCTGCGGTGAAACGACTCCATAGATATTGCCGCGCGCGTCGTAGAACGGTGCCATGCATCGGGTCCGGGGGAAGCCAGAAGGGCCGATAGTTTAGGCGAAGCCTGCTTCATACAGCCAAATCTTTGCGCCGTAACCTGTCAGGTTCGACAGATACGCAACTGTCTAGTGAACCCGTACAAGGACCAGTGACCCGCGGTGTCCAAGGAGGGGGCTGCAGGGCTTTGGCACCTTGGGGGTCGCGGTGCGGTCAGTGGATATGCAAGCATAGGCCCCTGCCTGCACCACCGCACTGCACGAAAGCCAAGGACGTTTCATGACTGCCATCACCCCCCCGCCCACCTTTGTCCCCGGACGCCTGGAACAGATGTCCACCCGCATCGCCTACCTCATCGCCGGCATCGGCATCGCCGCCTGGGCGCCGCTGGTGCCTTATGCCAAGGTGCGGGCGAACCTGGATGAGGGCACCCTCGGCTTGCTGCTGTTATGCCTGGGGGTCGGGTCGATCCTGGCGATGCCGATTTCCGGCGCGCTGGCGACGCGGTTCGGCTGCCGTCGGGTACTCAGCGGCGGCACGATTCTGATCTGCCTGGCATTGCCGTTGCTGGCGACGATGACTTCCCTGCCCTGGCTGGTGGCGGCGCTGTTCCTGTTTGGCGCCGGGCTCGGCACCGTGGACTCGACCGTGAACCTGCAGGCGGTGATCGTCGAGCGGGCCAGTGGCAAGACCATGATGTCGGGTTTCCACGGCATGTTCAGCCTCGGCGGGATCATTGGCGCGGCCGGCGTGAGCGCCCTGCTCGGCCTGGGGCTTTCGCCACTGGGGGCGACGCTGGTGGTCAATGGCGTGCTGCTGGTGGCGTTGTTCAAGGCGGCGCCGCACCTGTTGCCCTACGGCAGTGAAAGCTCGGGACCGGCGTTCGCCATTCCCCATGGCGTGGTGCTGTTTATCGGCATCCTCTGTTTCATCGTGTTCCTGGCCGAAGGCGCGGTGCTGGACTGGAGCGCCGTGTTCCTGACCACCGAGCGCGCGGTGGATACCGCCTATGCCGGGCTGGGTTATGCCGCCTTCGCGCTGACCATGACCGTCGGCCGCCTGACCGGCGACTCGGTGGTGCATCGCCTGGGTGCCAAACGCGTGATCATCTATGGCGGGTCGATCGCCACCGCGGGATTCCTGCTGGCGACCCTCGCCCCGATGTGGCAAGCGGCGCTGCTGGGGTATGCGTTGGTGGGTGCCGGGTGTTCGAACATCGTACCGGTGTTGTACACCGCCGTCGGCAAACAGACCCTGATGCCGGAAGCGATCGCCGTACCGGCCATCACCACCATCGGCTATGCCGGTATCCTCGCCGGTCCGGCGCTGATTGGCTTCGTCGCCCATGGCAGCAGCCTGAGCTTTGCGTTTGGGTTGATTGCGTTGTCGCTGGTGGCGGTTGCGGCCAGTGGCAAAGTGTTGAAGGTCTGATGCCTCCACACAACTCTTTGTAGGAAGGAGATTTATCTGTGACAAGGGGGGTTATCTGTGGCGAGGGGATTTATCCCCGCTGAGCTGCAAAGCAGCCCTGAAACCAGTCACCTCACTATGCCAGACAGACCGCATCGGCAGGATTTTGGGCTGCTGCGCAGCCCAGCGGGGATAAATCCCCTCGCCACAAGAATACGCGTCAACCCTGGGTTTTCATCAAAACCCCACACTCGCCTGCACAAAGAACGTACGCGGTGCGCCGACGTAAATGCCCGAGTTGTTGTCGCTGGAGCGGGTGTAGTACTGGTGATCGAACAGGTTTTTCACCCCGGCGCCGACCTTCAGGTTCGACAGCTGTGCACCGAAGTCATAGCCGGCGCGCACGTTCCAGAGCACGTAGCCCGGCATGTCGCCGTACTGTCCATCGGCGGTGCCATCGGTGATGTAGTCACCGCTGAAGCTGCCATCGGCGTTCACGTTGTTGCCCGGTGAACGCTGCTTGGACTGGGCAAAAGCGTCGAGGTTGTAGGTCCAGCGGTTGATCTCATAGCGCAGGCCCAGGTTGGCCACCTGGCGGGAATAGAACGGCAAGTCACGGCCCTTGAAGCTCGGGATCTCGCCTTCGTAAGTCGCGCGGGTGTAGGTAAAACCGGCGTTGGCGGTGAGGCCTTCGAGGCGTGGGTCGAGCGCGGCCATGTCGTAGTGCACCGAAGCCTCCAGCCCCTGGTGCTTGGTCGCGCCCATGTTGGTCCAACCCACGTCGTTGCTGATGTACTGCAACTCGTCGTCGAAGTCGATGTAGAACAGCGTCACTTCCCCGCCCCACACATCATCGTTGTACCGCGTGCCGATCTCATAGGTCTTGGCCTTTTCCGGGCTCAGGCCGTTGGCGGTGTTGTTGCCGTCGCCGCCCTGGCCGAGCTGGAAGTATTGCAGGCTGCCGAACGAGGTCTCGTAGTTGGCGAACAGCTTCCAGGCATCGGACAGGTGATACATCACGCTCAGGGCCGGCAGCGGTTCGTTGCTGTCGATGCTGCGGCGTTTCTCCTGCACGGGGCGGCCGGCGGTGTCGAGCACCGGGCGGTCGTGCCATTCGGTGCTGATGCTTTCGAAGCGGATGCCCGGGGTGATGGTCCACTGGCCGACATCGATCTTGTCATCGATATACACCGCGTGGGCTTCAGTGCCGCCGGTACGGTCCTGGTAGACGTGGCCATCGGCCCCCGGACGCACCACCGGTTCGTTATTGCGCAACGCCAGGCGGCTGGCCTCTTCGTGCATGCCTTCCTTGAGGTAGCGATAACCGACGCTGGCTTCCTGGGTGGTGGGGCCCAGGTCGAACACGTGGGACACCCGGGGTTCGATGCCGAAGGTGTAATAAGTGCGCGGGGAGGACACCAGGTTGCGCTGGTCCCGGGAGGCGATGGTGCTGCCACGGTAGCTGTCGGAGTAATAGGTCAGCACTTCGGCCTGGGTGCGCTCATTGATCTGGCGGATCCACTTGAACGACACATCCTTGCGCCGGCCACTGAAGTCGTCCCAATCGCGGTCGGACTGGTACGGGTCCGCGTCGTACTGGGCCTGGGTCAGGCCGCCGGGCATGTCGGCCTTGGCGTCGTAGTAGTGGAAGTTCAGCGAGAAGTCGTCGACATCGGTCGGCGCCCAATGGGTCTTGAGAATCACGTCGTCGATGTCGTTGCCGTTGTTGCTCTGGCGATACCCGTTGCCGTTGACGCCCGAATACAACAGTGCCACGCCCAGGCCGTTGTCAGCGGTGCCGCCGAGGAAGGCCGTGTCGATGTGCTTCCAGCCGCCGCGCTGGGAGGTTTCCAGGGTGGTGCCGATTTCACCGGTGGCTTTCTGCGGAATGGCACGGGTCACGAAGTTGATCACCCCACCGACGTTCTGCGGCCCATAGCGCACCGAGCCTGCGCCACGCACCACGTCGACGCTGTCCAGGTTGCCCATGGAAATCGGCGCCATGGACAGTTGCGGCTGGCCATAGGGCGCGAACGCCGCCGGTACGCCGTCGATCAACACCGTGGAGCGTGGCGACAAGCGCGAGGTCAGGCCGCGCACGCCGACGTTCAGGGAAATATCGCTGCCGCCGGTACCGTTGGCCTCTTGCACCTGCACCCCCGGCACCCGCCGCAGCACGTCGCCGACGTTCATGGCGCCCTGCTCCACCATCGCTTGGCGGCGGATCACCGTACGCGCACCGGGGTGGTTCTGCACCACTTCGGCGTTGGCATCGCCGAGCCAGTCACCGACCACCTGGATTTCAGTCGTCCCCAGCTCCAGCGGGCCGGCGTTGGACGCCGAAGGTGCTGGCAACACGGTCACCGAACCCTTATCGATCTGGTATTGCAGGCCGCTGCCCTGCAGCAATTGGCGCAAGGCCGCTTCCGGGGACAAGTTGCCGTCCACCGCCGACGCTTGTTTGCCGGCCACCGATTCGGCACTGAAGAACACTTGCAACGCGGTCTGCTGGGCGAGCTGGGTCAAGGCTTGCCCCAACGGTTGCGCCTGGATGTGAATGGCGGTGGCGGCCTGATCGGCGAACGCCTGGGGCACAGCGGCGCCGACCGCCAGGGTCAGGGCCCGGGCCAGCCAGCGTAAGTGGGTACGATTGTTGTTTTTGGCGGTTGTTTTCACGTCGAACCTTGTCCTGTTGATCGCAAGAATACGCGGCTGTTAATGCAAACCAGTTGCAGTTGGACAAGAAGACGAAGAACTCGGAAAAAACCTGAATCTATCGTGCGATTATTTCCTGGCTGCCGTCATCCAGGTTACGCACGGCCACCGGCAGGATGTTCGGCAGCGCCTTGAGCAGCGCCTCGGGGTCGTCGGCGCGGAACACGCTGGTCAGGCGCAGGTTGCCCACCGCCGCGCTGCCGACCCGCAGGGGCTGGGTGCGATAACGGGAGACTTCTTCAGCCACGTCCTTGAGCGGCGCGTCGTTGAACACCAGCTTGCCATGGCGCCAGGCGGTGAGCGCCTCGGTGTTGACCGTGTAAGGCGTGGCGACTTTGCCCTGGGCATCGATCTGGGTGCCTAGGCCTGCTGTCAGGCTGACCGACTGAGCCGGGGGCGCGGCGCGGCCCTGGACCTTGACGCCGCCCTGCGCCACCGCCACCCGGGTCTTGTCGGCATCGCGGCGCACATCGAAGCGCGTCCCGGTCACCGTCACCTGGCCGTTGCCCGCATTGACGGTGAATGGCCGGCCAGCATCGTGTTCGACGCTGAACAGGGCCTCGCCCTCGACCAGTTCCACCCGGCGCTGACGGTGTGCGAATTGAATACGCACCCGGCTGCGGCTGTTGAGGTCGATCACCGAACCGTCCGGCAAGGCGATATGCCGACGCTCGCCAAGGGCGGTGGCGTATTCGCCGCTGTAGTCGGTGGAAGAACTCAAACCGCTGAACAGCCCCAACCCCAGCGCCACCGCGAACAGTCCGGCGGCGACGGCATAGCGCAGCAGTGGCCGACGCCTGGGACGTTCGGCGGGAGGTTCGCACAGCGCTCGCAGGCGTTCCTTGGGCAGCAGGTCCGTGGCGCTCCAGATACCCTGGAGCAATTGAATTTCGTCACGGTGGTTGGCGTGTTCGTCCAGCCAGGCTTCGAAACGCTGGCGCTCCTCGACACTCATGGCGGGCGCTTGCAAACGCACGAACCATTGCGCCGCCGCATCGCGAACCCTGTCCTGCCCACACGGGCATTCACGGCTATCCATCATGGAAGGTCCTGTGGCTCAGGTGGAAGAAGACGATGGATCATTGGCCTGGTCCGTCCAGGCGATCGCGCAGATGCCGCAGGGTGCGGATCATATACTTTTCCACCATGTTTTTTGACAGGCCCAGGCGCTCGGCGATTTCCGCCTGGGTCAGGCCTTCGATCTTCTGCCAGACGAACACCGTGCGGCAGTTGGCCGGCAGCTCGGCAAGCGCCCGCTCGATCGAGTCCGCCAGTTGGATCGCGTGCATGAAGTGCTCCGGGTCGCCCGAAAACGACTGACCAGGTTCGATGACAGCCTCTTCCATGGCCCCCCGTCGATCTTCGCGCCGATAGCCATCCACTGCAATGTTGCGCGCGGTCTGATGCAAATAGGCCCGTGGCTGCTCGACCCCGCTCGAATCGGACTCAAGCACCCGCACGAAGGTGTCATGGGCCAGGTCCTCGGCCTGCTGGCGATTGCGCAGGCGACGGGTCCAGGTGCCGATCAACTCTTCGTAATGCTCGAAAAAGCCGGGTCTGCGGGGCAGCTTGGGGGTCATCGCGGCGCGCTGTGGAAACGGGGCATGAATAGTAATGGTTACTATTCATACGAAGCAAACCTATTACGGTGCCTGTCGTCCGAAGCTTTAAAGATGAGGATTAAGTCTATGTGGGAGCAAAGCTTGCTCCCACAGGTCAGATGGACTGGCCTCTAGCTGGACCAAGTCTGGCGCACGTCAAGCACACCGCCAGAACGCCACACAGGATCAAGGTCCAACCCAGCGCCTGAAACCAGGCGGCGAGCATCAACGCGCCGCCGATCAACAGGTAATAGAACAAGCCAAACAACGCACCAGCGGTGCCCATGCAGTCGCCATAGCGAACCAACGCGGCGCCCAGCACGTTGGGTATCGCCATGCCAAACGCCAGCACGATCAACAGCATCGCCACAACAAAACCACCACTGTCCAGCAAGACCTGAACGCTCGTCCCACCGATCAGCAGCGCCACTGCCGCCATCGCCGATAATCGGTCGCCGGCGACCCCCTGTGCCAGCAAGCGCTTGTTCAGCCAAGCCCCCAAGCCCGAGCCCAGTGCCAGGATCACGCCGCTGTAGCCAAACCACTCAGGGCTCAATCCAAGTCGTTCGAACTGGAACGGCGCGAGGTTGTAGTAACTGAACAGCGCGACGTTGAAGGCGGCGACCAGAAACGACGAGCGCCAGATGGATGGATCCTTGAGCACGCGCCATAGCGTCTTCAATAAGGGTTGTGCAGGGAGACGGGCCGGCAGGGTTTCGGGCAAGACTCGTGCGCACCACACCAGTAAAATCAATGACAACACCAATAGGCCGCCGAGTACGCCCTGGTAACCAAAGAGTCGTACCAGGCTGGCGCCACTGAACAAACCAATCGCCGGGCTGGCGGCGAGGGCAATACCGATCACTGAAAAAAACTGGCCCAGTTGCGCGCCTTGGTAGCGATCACGCAGGACCGTCTGGGTCACCACCGAACCGACTGCTGCCCCAAACGCGGCCAAGGCTTGAACGGCCAGCAGCGCATCGAAGGTGTCGACATTCAACCCCAGCGTCGTCGCTACAGTATACAAGGCCAACCCACTCAACATGGCGGGTCGACGACCGATGCGGTCACACAGCCGTCCCCACACCGCTACCCCCAGGGCGAACCCCAAGAAAAACGTGGATAACAACTGCGCGGCCATTTCTGCGCTGACGGCAAAACTCGCGCTGATGTCTGTCAACGCTGGGCTGTAGAGGGTCTGGGCAATTTGCGGAAACATCACCAAGGCAATCGCCAGGCAAAGGAAAGGTCGCGAAATCATGCAAGCCAAGCTCGTTCAAGGAAGGGCGACCAGTCTATGAAGACATGACTGTCGTATTATCCGAAGATCGACAAATAACCCTTGAAATCGGACAAGTTATGGCCTGGCTCGACGCTCATGCCCTATTCGACCCCGACCGCCACGACGCGCCGGTGATCGGTCTCGCGGCAACGCTGGATCACCATGACTCCGGCGTGCATCGACATCAGCGCGGGCAACTGCTGTTCACACGGCAGGGCTGCACACGTATTACCCTGGCGCAGCAGCTGTGCCTGCTGCCACCATCGCGAGCGGCCTGGATTCCGCCGTTGATCTCCCATCGTGCCGTGATGCAACAGAGCGTGGACTATCGATCGATTTACCTGACAGCATCGCTGTGCGCTGACTTGCCTTCACACGTGTGCATCATTGACGTATCACCATTGCTACGCGCCGTACTTGAGCCGATCACCGACGCAGCGTTCGACAGCGACTGGACACAAGGCCGTAACATGCATCTGCTGGGGTTGTGCCTGAATGAAATCCGCGAAGCACCTCAACAGCCGATGCTGCTGCCGCTGCCTCAGGACAAACGCCTGGCACCTCTGCTCGCGGCACTGCAGCATTTGCCGCCGACATTGAACGTACTGGAAGCGCAAATCGGGGCCAGTGGCCGGACCATTGGCCGAATCTTTCAAAGGGAAACCGGCATGGGTTATCAACAGTGGCGGCAACAATGGCGCCTGATGCGCGCCATTGAACTGCTCGCCACCGGCCGCAGCCTGAGTTACAGCGCTTTCGAATTAGGCTTTGCCAGCGACAGCGCCTTTATCGCCTTCTTCAAACAAATGACCGGCTTTACGCCAAAAGCCTACTTGGGTTGATTGCCGCCCGGCTTACGCCTCAGGCATCTTGCGAAAGCCCACCGCCAAGCGGTTCCAGCCATTGATGGCGTTGATCGCCACGGTCAGGTCGACCATTTCCTTGGGGCTGAAATGCTCGCTCAGCAGGGCATAGTCGGCGTCCGGCGCGTGGGTGTCGCTCAGGCGGGTCAGGGCTTCGGTCCAGGCCAGTGCGGCGCGTTCGCGGCCGGTGAAGAACGGCGCTTCGCGCCAGGCGGTCACGGCGTACAGGCGACGTTCGGTCTCGCCGCCCTTGCGGGCGTCGGCGGTGTGCATGTCGATGCAGAAGGCGCAGCCATTGATTTGCGAGGAACGCAGCTTGACCAGTTCCAGCAGGGACTTCTCCAGGCCCAGGTTCGAGGCGGCGTTTTCCAGGGCCAGCATGGCTTTGAAAGCGTCTGGGGAAGCGGTGTAGAAATCGATACGCGGTTGCATGGTGAACTCCAGAACAATGAGGTGTAGCGCTACGTTAGCCGTGCAGTGGCGCGGTACAAATAGCCAATTGTTGGGAAGTTCGGGTGGCCAATGGCGAACGCGTCGGGGTTTACCTGAAGGAGGGCTGGAGGCGCTTGCTCCCTCGCCACAGGGGACATGGGGACTTCAAGATAGGCTTCAGGCCCGGCTGCGCAGCCACTGCAGGAAGCGTTTCTTGGCGACGGGCTTGGGCAGTTCGCGGGTGAGGTTCTGGGCCAGGTGCATGCGCACGTCCAGCAGGTTTTTCATCGCGTCGTTGATGTCGCGACGGGCCTCGAGGCACGGCTTGAGGTAGCTGTTTTCGATGCGGTACAGGGTGCAGAACGTCTTGGCGGAAAAAGTCGCCAGGGCCGCCTGCTCGGCGACGATCCCGGCTTCGCCGATCACTTCCCCCGGCCCCATGCGTCCGCCCTCCAGTGGCTGGCCGTTGCGCATGAGGGTGACGCTGACCACCCCTGACTCGATGATGAACAGGTGATCGCTGACCTCCCCCGCCGCCAGGATCACATCGCCGGCGCGGAAGGTTTGCAGGGTCATGTTCTGGCTGAAGGTGTCTTTCTCATCCTGGCGCAGGGTGGAGAAAATGCTCGAGCTTTCCAGCAATGCCC
Organism: Pseudomonas sp. NFACC24-1; assembly: GCF_900115235.1. Classification (NCBI taxonomy): domain Bacteria; kingdom Pseudomonadati; phylum Pseudomonadota; class Gammaproteobacteria; order Pseudomonadales; family Pseudomonadaceae; genus Pseudomonas; species Pseudomonas sp. NFACC24-1. The sequence continues at coordinate 77,722 of NZ_FOVS01000011.1, read as the reverse complement.
GGGGCCGCGACACCGCCTGGGGCGTGGCGCTTTCACTGGTGGACAGCAGGCTCACGCCCGACGCCTGCAAATGCCGGAACGCCAGGTCGAACAACTGGTTGCGCACCGTGCGTTTCAGGGCCATGGAGGCGACAAACCCGCTGATTTCATATTCCGCCCCGCCGCTGCCGCTACTCTTGAGGGCAACGCTGGGGGCCGGGGTCGCGAGCAGGGAACGACAGCCGATCATGGCCCGTTCCAACGCGTCGATCACGGTTTGTGGCCGCGCGTGAGGGCTGACCTGGATGCTGATGGACAGGCCATGGACATCGCTGGGGCGACTGAAGTTGATGACCTTGGCCTTGGCCGCCAACGAGTTGGGAATCACCGCCATGCTGCCCTGGGCAGTCTGCAAGCGCGTGGCCCGCCAGTCGATGTCGGTGACCCGGCCTTCAGTGCCGTCGATGGAAATCCAATCATCGAGCTGATAGGGCTTGGTGGTGTTGAGCACAATCCCGGAGAACACGTCGCTGAGGGTGCTCTGCAAGGCCAGGCCGACGATGATCGCCATGGCGCCGGACGTGGCCAGCACGCCCTTGACCGGTAGATCCAGCACATAGGCCAATGCCGCGATAACGGCGATCAGGAAAATTACCGCACCGAGCAAATCCTGCAACAACCGCCCGGTGTGGCCGACCCGTTGCATCATCGCCGCCACGATCAGTACCGTCAGGGTTCGCGCGGCGAACAGCCACCAGGTGATCTGCAAACCGGTAGCGGCCAGGTGCCGCGGCACATCGTCGACCCACTGCGCCGGGACCATGGGGTTGAGGCCTTCGTTGAACAGCAGCACGCTGAACAACGAAAAAATCACCAGCCTTGCGCCGACTTTCCAATAGATCCGATCCGCACTGACCAGATGCCACATCAGTAGGTCGAACACCAGCAGCGCCAGGGCACAGAGCAGTGGGTGCTCGGAGATCAGAAACAGCATCGGGACAGCTCCAGGAGGGCGATTGGCGAAGATTGGCACAGATTGAACACGCTGTAGAGATCCCCGCAAAACTCCCTGTGGGAGCGGGCTTGCTCGCGAAGGCGGAGTGTCAGCGGGCATTTACTTCACTGACACACCGTCTTCGCGAGCAAGCCCGCTCCCACATTGGCCCTGCGTGACTAGCGTCAATCGTCCATCCGGCCAAAGCGCCCGGAGTGGAAATCATTGAAGGCCTGGTGGATTTCCTGTTCGCTGTTCATCACGAACGGACCATGGCCCACGATGGGTTCGTCGATCGGTTCGCCACTGAGCAGCAACACCACCGAGTCGTTATTGGCTTGCAGGCTCAATTGGTCGCCGGCCCGGTCGAACAGGGCCATCTGCCCGGCCTCGACCCGTTCGCGGCCATTGGCCTGGACCGAGCCCCGCAGCACCACCAAGGCGGTGTTGTGGCCTTCGTGCAGATCAAGGGTGAGGGTTTTCCCGGCATTCAAGCGGATGTCCCAAACGTCGATGGGGGTGAAGGTCCGTGCCGGGCCTTGATGCCCTTCGAAACTGCCGGCGATCAGGCGCAGGCTGCCGGCGCTGTCCTTCAGGGCAATGTTCGGAATGTCGCCCTTGAGGATCGTCTGGTAGCCGGCCGGGGCCATCTTGTCCTTGGCGGGCAGGTTGACCCACAGTTGGACCATTTCCATGAACCCGCCCTGGCGGGCAAACGCTTCGGAGTGGAACTCTTCGTGGATGATGCCGGAAGCGGCAGTCATCCATTGCACATCTCCGGGACCGATCTTGCCGCCGCTGCCGGTGGAATCACGGTGTTCCAGTTCGCCTTGGTAGACGATGGTTACGGTTTCGAACCCACGATGGGGATGCTGGCCGACGCCGCGACGCTCGCTGGTCGGCGTGAATTCGGTGGGAGCGGCATGGTCCAGTAGCAGGAACGGGCTGATGTGCTTGCCCAGGTTGTCGTAGGAAAACAGCGTGCGCACCTGGAAACCGTCGCCGACCCAATGGGGCCGTGGGCTGGTGTAGAGGCCGATGATTTTTTTCATGCCGTGTCTCCAAAATCAGGTACTGCGATTTAATGGACACAGCTTAAAACCCACCCCCTTGAAGCACTAGACGGCAAAAACCGGCCTTAGCGTTCCATTTGGAGAACGATCAAGAACCTGTGGGAGCGAGCTTGCTCGCGATGACAGTGTATCCGCCGAAGATGCATCGACAGGCGGACCGCTATCGCGAGCAAGCTCGCTCCCACAGGTTTGGGTGTCGCTCATTCAAAGGTGATTGCGCTTGGCAAACTCCGACAACCCCACCAAGGATTGCAGCCCCAGCTTTTCCAACAGACGGCTCTTGTAGGTGCTGACAGTTTTTGGACTCAGGAACAGGCTTTCAGCGATGTCCTTGCCGCGCATGCCCATGGCCAGCATGCGCAAGATGGACAGCTCGCGGGTGGAGAGGCTTTCCAGGGCTTGTTGTTCGCTGCGTTGCTGGAAATCCAGCCTGACGGGCATCTGGGGGAAATAGGCATAACCGGACTTCAACGCCTGGATGGCCTTGGTCAGTTCCTTGAGATCGCTTTTCTTGGTGACAAAGCCCCGGGCCCCGGCCGAGATGCAGCGGTTGCAGAAGTGCTGCGCATCCTGGGACGTGAACACCAGCACGCTGCATTCAGGAAACTGGGCCATGATCCAGACCAGCAGGTCCAGGCCATCGAAGCCGTTCATCACCAAATCCAGGATCACCAGGTCTGGTGCGCTCTCCTTGATAATGCCCCTGGCATCGGCCGCGCCGCTGGCGTCCCGGATGCGGGTGAACGCCTCATTCTGACAAATGAGCCGCAGCGCCCCTCTAATGACAGGGTGGTCATCCACGATCAACACGTCTTTCAAGGCAGCTCCCCAAAACAATACAAACGGCACCGGCGCCATGACCGCACCGGACTCTTGCACAAGTGCCAGGCCCTGCCACCTGTCAAACCTGACAGTACGGACCAACGGCCTGGTTCAGCGTCCATGACCCTGCCTGAGGGGGCGAACCCATGGTTGCAACGGCTCATGGATAGGAGGGTCGACCCGCTCCATCAGGCGTCTCAGTGACGCGAGATCAGGCAGTGGCGCCTGGCTCAGATGCACGTTTGATCGACTCGCCACAGGCACCGGCGACTGACTCGCCGGTTGCGCGTTGTAGATCATACCGTGACGAATCTGCGGGTTGTAGATCACAAAATCGTGCAGGTCCAACGCCCCACCCGCCAACGCCCCGTTGACGACAATCAGGTCGAACGGCTCGCTGCCGTACTCCACCAGCGTGAGCAGTTCCTGCAAATGGCTCACGGGGACAATCCGGTGGTAGCCCTGTTGGTTGAACAGACGCTCCAGCACGATTCGATAGGTCTGTTGTGGGTCGGCAATCAGGATACGAAGTGCTTTGTTCGGCATGGCAAGCTTTCCAATAGCAACGCGCCAGGTAGGCACCGGCTCAAGAACATTCAGGGCGCTCAGGCTAGAGGAAGCGTTTGAAGGGCGATGTAGGACTAATCCTAAAATAAGGACAGACACAGCCCCTATGGCGAGGGAATTTATCCCGCTCGGCGCTTTGGGCGTTGGCGAAGCCTGCGATCTTTTGATCGTTCGCTTGGGATTCAAGGGTCTTTGGAAAGATCGCAGCCTCGTTTCACTCGTCAGCTCCTACGGTTCATATAGTTCATATAGCTTCTATAGCGCCTATTCCTCCAGGTGGGTTTTCAGTCGTTCCGCCAGGTGCTCGATGGCTTGGCGAAGGTCTTCCACGGCTTCGGCGAGCAGCACCGTGTCGTTCCCTCGACAAGCGCTTTCCAGCGCCTCGCAGGCGGCGATCAGGCGTTGCGCCTGGATGATCCGCGCCCCGCCCTTGATCCGGTGCGCCAAGTCCGCCAGGCCCGGCAAGTCCTGTCGGGTGGCCAAGTCCAGCAGCCGCGCTTGATCTGCGGCATTGCTGCTGACCAGTTCCTCCAGCAACGCCCTGATAGCGCTCTTGTCGCCACCGGTCAGTTGCTCCAGCCCGGTCAGGTCGAGACCATCGCTGGACTGGGGCGCCCGCGCATCCGGCATGACCGAAGCCAGGCACGCATTGAGTGCCTTGAGGCCGATGGGCTTGAACAGGCAATCGTCCATCCCGGCTTCGGCGCAGCGCTGCTTTTCCTCGGGCTGGGCGTTGGCGGTGAACCCCAGGATCACCACCGGCGACAGGTTGCGATCGCGCTCTTCGGCGCGAATGGTACGGGCCAGTTCGTAGCCGCTCATCAAGGGCATGTTGCAGTCGGTGATGACCACATCGAAGTGTTCACTGCGCCAAGCCTGCAGACCCTCGACACCGTTCTGCGCCTCCCGGACACGATGGCCCAGGTAGCCCAATTGCTGGGACAGCAGCAAGCGGTTGGCCGGGTAGTCATCGACCACCAGGATACTCAGCGCCGGGACCGGCAGCAGCGCCTCGACCTCGGCAGGTGCCGCCGGCAGTGCATCGAGCAAGGGCAGGTCCAGCAGAACCTCGACCTGCGTACCCTCCCCCGGCACGCTGCGCAACACCAGGGTGCCGCCCATCATTTCGCACAACGTCCGGCTGATGACCAACCCCAGCCCGGAACCGCTGCGAGCCGATTGCGGGTGCTGGCCGGCCTGGGCAAAGGGGCTGAACAGGCGGCGCTGATCCTCGGGGGAAATACCGCAACCGGTGTCCTCCACCCGCAGGCAAAGTCCCAGGCGTTCGTGCCCAGGGGCCGGCTCGCCGCGCACACTCAGGCGCACTTCGCCCTGGTCGGTGAACTTGATGGCGTTGCTCAACAGATTCGAGACGATCTGCTTGAAACGCAATGGATCAATCAACACGTCGCGGTCGATCCCGGCATCCAGCCCCCAATGCAAGCGCAGGTGTTTCTGCCAGGCCAGGCCCTCGAAAATCCGCGCCACCGACTCGATCAACGTGTGCAGATTGGCCCGTTGCGGCGCCAGCGACAACTTGCCCGACTCGATGCGGGCGATGTCGAGGATGTCGCCGATCAGATCCAGCATGCCATGGGCCGCACCCGACGCGACTTCGATGGCGAATCGGTCGACGATGCCTTGGTCGGCTTTTTTCAGGGCCAGCTCCAGCAGGCCGATCACCGCATTCATCGGCGTGCGAATCTCATGGCTCATGGTCGCCACGAAGGTGGTCTTGGCCCGATTGGCCTCGTCGGCGCTTTCCTTGGCCACACGCAGCTGTTCCAACAGCCGTCGCAGATAAATGCCCCAGCCCAACGCTACCAGCAACAGCAACGCAGCAATGGCGAACCCCTGGAGAATCGTGGTGCGGTTGCGCAGCCAATAACTGTCGTCGATCACCACTTCACTGCGCCAGCGGTTGGTCAGCTCGTCCATTTCTTCCGGGGAAATACTCAACAGCGCCTTGTCCAGGATCGAGTAAAGCTCCAATGCGCCCCGGTTCGTCGCCAGGGCAATGTGCGCGGGCAAGGTGCCCACGGTGCTGGTGACTTGCAGCGTGTCGCGGTACTGACGAGAAATCATGTAGCGGGCGCTGATCAGCGGATTGATCGCAGCGTCTGCCGTGCCGGCGGCGACCATGGCCATGGCGTCCGCCGCATTCTGCGCCGCCACCAACTGCACGCGGGGGAACTGCTCCAGCAGGAACTCGCGCAGCACGTTGCCACGCACCAGCGCCACGCGCTTGCCCGCCATCTGGTCCAAGGTCAGCGCCTTGGCCCTGACCGGCACCACCAACACGAACGGATTCGTCAGGTACGGTCGGGTAAAGCGCAACTCGTCCTCGAGTTCGGCGCTGGGGATGGCGGTTGCCAGGACGTCGGCCTTGCCGCTCTTGATCTGCCCGATCAAATCATCAACCGAATCGCCCCGCTGCACATCGAATTTCAAACCGGTGCGCAAGCTGATCCGCGCCAGTACATCGGCGCCGATGCCGCGCAAATGGCCTTGCTCGTCGAAGAACGTCAGCGGCAGGAAGTTTTCATTGGCGGCGACTTTGATGCGTGGGTGGGCGTCCAGCCAACGCTGTTCGTTGACGCTGAAATGCAGCGCCTGCTGACCGGGCATGCTCGCCCCGCCGGCGCTCCAACGCCGCAGGATGATCATGCGTTCGCTGGCAGGAATGGCGTGCAGCGCGGCATTGACAATGCGCAACACGCGCCCATTGTCGCGACTGACCGCAAAGGCGAATGGCTGCACTTCCATACGCGAGAAATCGGCCAGTTGCACGTTGTTCAGGTAGTTCTTGCTGATCAGGTAGTTGGAACTGATCGAATCCCCCAGGTAGACGTCGGCCTGACCAAACGCCACGGCGCCGATGGCACTCAAGGTCGAGGGGAACAGTTGCAAGGAAGCCTCGGGATAAAACCCCTTGACCGTCTCTGGCGGCAAATAGTGATACAGCATGGCCACCCGCTTGCCCGCCAGGTCCGTGGGCAAGTCCTGGCTGTCGTCGATGCGCGCCACCAGGGTGGGCAGGTCATCGGCATAGGCCTGGGACATCGCCAGGTCCGGATCGGCAGCTTCGAAGCCGTTGGCGGTGCCGAGCAGGTCGATCTCACCGCCGCGCAGGGCCTGGAGCGCTTCGGCGTGGGACGGATAGCGCTGGACCTGCACCGTGACGTGCAAAAGTTGCCCCAGCAATTGCGCATAGTCGGCAGTCAGGCCTTCGTAGTCGCGACCATTGCCAGTGATGCTGAAAGGCGCATAGTCCGGCGCCGAGGCACCCAGCCGCAACGTGCCCTTCTGGCGCAGCCAGGCCCAGTCGGCAGCGTCCAGGGACACCGCATAGTCATCCACGTTGGAGCGCCCGAGCACCTGCAACGACTCAGGGGTCGCGCCTACCGGTAGCGCTACGCTCAATGAGCCCAGCAACAGCGCCACCAGGCCTGTGCGTAAAAGCAGCATCATCTGGTCAGGGTGTTTCGCTTGGCGTGGTCGGCCCGGCGCACCACCGACCTCAGTCAGGGTGACCGGTTGGGGGTTCAGACTGCCAATACGAGGGAACAGCGAACCGTCGATGCGCCTGTCCAACAGACGCATGACATGAGTGTAGGAAGTTTCTGAAGAATTTCCTGCGAGTGACCAGAGAGAGGACCTATGACCTGTGGGAGCGAGCTTGCTCGCGAAGGCGTAGTGTCAGCCACTTCAATATTGGCTGAACTGACGCCATCGCGAGCAAGCTCGCTCCCACAGGGGTTGCGTTGGCTGATGTGACTCGCTCCTACAGGGCCTATACAGCGGCCAACAGCATGTCGCGTACTGGACGAGCCTGTCCGCGATTGTTCCCATGCTCATAGAGCGAGCCGGCAATCTCATCGGCACGCACCGGCAGGATCGACAACAGCGTATCGCTCAGGCCATGGCTGGCCTGGCAGAAGCCCTGCATGTAGATCGCCGCCTTGCAGCGCTCGTCGGTAAGCAGCTTGTAGTTGCGATCCACCTCGAAATCCCCCAGGTACTGCGCCAGCGGCTCCAGCAGGGTGCGGTGCATCTGCCGCTCGTAACCGGTGGCCAGCACCACGGCGTCATAACGGCGTACCGTCAACTCGCCGGTGGCGTTGTTGCGCACCGCCAGTTCCACGCCGGCGGCGGTGGCCGTGGCCTTCTCCACCGTGGTGAGGGTGCGGAATGCATGACGGGCGATGCCAGAAACTTTCTGACGATAGAAAATCCCGTAGATACGCTCGATCAGGTCGATGTCCACCACCGAATAGTTGGTGTTGTGGTACTCGTTGACCAGGCGCTCGCGCTCGCTGTGGGGTTGCTGGAACACCAGGTCGGTGAACTCCGGCGAGAACACTTCGTTGACGAACGGGCTATCGTCCGCCGGCTTGAGGGCCGAGCCGCGCAGGATCATGTCGACCTGTACCGAAGGGAAGCTGTCGTTGAGGTCGATGAAGGCCTCGGCCGCGCTCTGCCCACCGCCGATGATGGCGATCTTCATCGGCTGGCCCTTCACGCACGGCTGACCCGCCATGCGTTCCAGGTACTGGGAATGGTGGAACACCCGCGCGTCATCCTTGAACGCCTTGAACGCGTCGGGAATGCGCGCGGTACCGCCGGCGCTGACCACCAGCGAGCGCGTGGTGCGGACCAACTCTTCGCCCTGGCCGTCGCGGGAAATCACCCGCAGCGCTTCGACCTGCTGGTTGTGCAGCACCGGTTCGATGCGCAGCACTTCCTCGCCATAGCGGCTCTGTGCGCTGAAGTGTCCGGCCACCCAGCGCAGATAGTCGTTGAACTCCATGCGGCACGGATAGAAGGTGCCGAGGTTGATGAAGTCCACCAGGCGGCCATGGTGCTTGAGGTAATTGACGAAGGAATACGGGCTGGTGGGGTTGCGCAGGGTCACCAGGTCCTTGAGGAAGGAAATCTGCAACTCGCTCTGGGTCACCAGGGTGTTGCCGTGCCAGCGATAGTCGGCCTGCTTGTCGAGGAACAGCACGTCCAGTTCACCCTGGACCGGCCCCCGCTCCTGCAGCGCGATGGCCAGCGCCAGGTTCGAAGGGCCGAAGCCAATGCCGATCAAGTCGTGAACGATGGGCGATGCAATTGCCTGTGTCATGTCCAGTGTCCTCTGGAAAAGCCCCTCAACAGGGCACGAAAAGCCTGGGGAACCTGACCGGCACTGAAGGCGCCGGCAAGTCGTCTGTTGAGAGGAACGAGGACAGTGAAAAAAAATTTACCGCCGGGTGACCGGCGACGATCGAATCAGGGCGCGTCCCACTGACGCACGCGAACGCGGCAGTGTTTCATGGCGTTGACGATGTGCTTTTCCACCAGTGCCCGGGAAATGCCCAGGCGCTCGGCGATTTGCGGGTGGGACAGGCCTTCGAGCTTGCGCAGCAGGAAACTCTCGCGGCACAGCGGCGGCAGCTCGGCCAGGGCCCGTTGCAGCATGTCCAGGCGCTGGCCATGGTCGAGACTGGTGTGGGGCGATGGCGTGAAGAAGCGCTCTTCGTTGTCCAGCACATCCAGGGATTCGACCTGGCGCAGGACGTTGCGTCGATGCCCGTCGATCACCAGGTTCAGCGCCGTGCGGTAGAGGAACGCCCGAGGCTGTTCGATGGGTGTGTCGCTGGCACGCTCCAGCACCCGCACATAGGCGTCATGCACCACATCCTCGGCCGCCTGGCGGTTGCCTAGCCTGGCGTTCAGGAAACACACCAGCTCGCGATAGTAGTTTTCCAACATGACTCCCGTGCGCAATGGCCGCGCCAGCTATCCCTGTGCCACTTCGGCATGCCTGAAAAGGGCATGGCACGATAATGGCAGATTCGATCGCGTAATTTATAGTAATTCTCATATAGATTTAAAGTGTTGGTTTGTATCGGGGTTGATTCGTTCAGTTGAAGAGGCGCCGGCCCTGGCTTTTGTGGCGAGGGGATTTATCCCCGCTGGGCTGCGAAGCGGCCCCAAACCAGTCCACTCAATACATCTGATACACCGAGGCGCTGGCTTTTTTTGGGGCTGCTTCGCAGCCCAACGGGGATAAATCCCCTCGCCACAGATAAATCCCCTCGCCACAACATCACCTGACTTGGCGATTGAGTTGTCCTCCCTTCAACCTGCTACCAAGTGTTTCAAGCCAGTAAATTCCCGTCCAAAGCGCTCGTTTACCAGAACAGCCCCCCGTCCCTGCCCTTCCTGGGACGGGCCCGATATCACCGGCCGGAACCCTGCATGAAACGTCCCCGCCCTACCCGACGCGCCTGGCTTCTCACCTTCGCCCTGCTTCCGGCCGTGGCCTTCGCCGCGTGGCAAGCGGTGGTGCCCAGCCGCGCGCCCCTGGTCACCGCGCCCGTCACCCGTGGCGATATCGAAAACAGCGTCACCGCCCTGGGCACCTTGCAACCGCGGCGTTATGTCGACGTCGGCGCCCAGGCGTCCGGGCAGATCCAGAAGATTCACGTGGAGGCCGGCGACGAGGTGCGCGAAGGCCAACTGCTGGTGGAAATCGACCCGTCCACGCAAAAGGCCAGGCTCGACGCCGGGCATTTTTCGATCGAGAACCTCAAGGCCCAGCTTCAGGAACAGCGCGCCCAGCACGACCTGGCGCAGCAAAAATTCCGCCGCCAGCAACAACTCAAGGCCGGCGGCGCCACCCGCGAGGAAGACGTGCAGACCGCCCAGGCCGAAGTGCGGGCGACCCAGGCGCGCATCGACATGTTCCAGGCCCAGATCCGCCAGGCCCAGGCCAGCCTGCGCAGTGACGAGGCCGAGCTGGGCTACACGCGCATCTACGCGCCCATGAGCGGCACCGTGGTCGCCGTCGGTGCCCGGGAAGGCCAGACCCTCAACGCCCAGCAGCAAACCCCACTGATCCTGCGCATCGCCCGGCTGTCGCCGATGACGGTCTGGGCCGAAGTCTCGGAAGCCGACATCGGCCACGTCAAGCCGGGCATGACCGCCTACTTCACCACCCTGGCCGGCGGCAGCCGGCGCTGGAGCAGTACGGTTCGCCAGATCCTCCCCGTGCCGCCGCGGCCGCTGGAGGCCAGCCAGGGCGGCAGCCCCACCGGAGGCCGCAGCGGCAGCGAGCGGGTGGTGCTCTACACCGTGTTGCTCGACGTCGACAACGCCGACCGCGCGCTGATGACCGACATGACCGCCCAGGTATTTTTCGTCGCCGCCCAGGCCAAGGACGTGCTGACCGTGCCCATCGCCGCCCTGCAGGAAGCCGGTCAGGTGCAGGTGCTGGCCGACAATGGCGACGTCCAGCCACGCACCGTTCGCACCGGCGTCAGCGATCGGCTGCGCACGCAGATTGTCGACGGCCTGCGCGAAGGCGACCGGGTGCTGATCGGCCCCGCCAGCGGCAGCGGAGGCTGAATGAGCACGCCCCTGATCGAACTGCGGGACATTCGCAAGGCCTACGGCGGTGGCGACAGCCCTCGGGTGGAGGTGCTGCGCGGCATCGATTTGTCCATTCACGCCGGGGAATTCCTGGCGATTGTCGGGGCGTCCGGCTCCGGTAAATCCACCCTGATGAACATCCTCGGCTGCCTCGACCGCCCCACCAGCGGTGAGTACCGTTTCGCCGGCGAAGACGTCGCCGGCCTGGGCAGTGACGAGCTGGCCTGGCTGCGGCGCGAAGCGTTCGGCTTCGTGTTCCAGGGCTATCACCTGATTCCTTCCGGCACCGCCCAGGAAAACGTCGAGATGCCGGCCATCTATGCCGGCACCTCGGCCGCTGAGCGCCACGCCCGGGCCAGCGCCCTGCTCGACCGCCTGGGCCTGGCCAGCCGCACTGGCAATCGTCCGCATCAGTTGTCCGGCGGCCAGCAGCAGCGGGTGTCGATTGCCCGGGCCTTGATGAACGGCGGCCACATCATCCTCGCCGACGAACCCACCGGCGCCCTCGACAGCCAGAGCGGCATCGAGGTCATGGCCTTGCTCGACGAACTGGCGAGCCAGGGCCACGTGGTGATCCTGATCACCCACGACCGCGAAGTGGCGGCCCGGGCCAAGCGCATCATCGAGATCCGCGATGGGCTGATCATCAGCGACAGCGCCCCCTCTTTGTCACACGAAGTGCACGCCAATCCCAAGGCCCTGCAAGCCGTGGACCTGCGCCAGCGCCTGAGCGCCGGCAGCGAACACAACGGCGCCTGGAAAGGCGAACTGGTGGACGCGGTACAGGCGGCGTGGCGGGTGATGTGGATCAATCGCTTTCGCACCGCCCTGACCTTGCTCGGCATTGTCATCGGCGTGGCCTCGGTGGTGGTGATGCTGGCCGTGGGCGAAGGCAGCAAACGCCAGGTCATGGCCCAGATGGGCGCGTTCGGCTCGAACATCATCTACCTCAACGGCAGCGCGCCCACGCCCCGAGCCGCCAAGGGCATCATCAGCGAATACGACCTGGCCGCCCTCGCCGACCTGCCCGAAGTGCAGCGCATCATGCCGGTCAACGGTGCCGAAGCCAGCGTGCGTTTCGGCAACCTCGACCACACCAGCTACGTCGGCGGCAACGACACGAATTTCCCGGCCATCTTCAATTGGCCGGTGGCCGAGGGCAGTTACTTCAGCGACGCCGATGAACGCGGCGCGGCGGCGGTGGCGGTGATCGGCCACAAGGTCCGGCAGAAACTGCTCAAGGACGTCGCCGACCCCATCGGCCGCTACATCCTGATCGAGAACATGCCATTCCAGGTGGTCGGCGTACTGGCGGAAAAAGGCGCCAGCTCCGGGGATTCGGACGCCGACAATCGCATCGCCGTGCCCTACTCCGCCGCCAGCGTGCGGTTGTTCGGCACGCGCCATCCCGAATACGTAGTGATCGCCGCCCGGGACGCGGGCAAGGTCAAGGAGGCCGAACAGGCGGTCTCCCGCACCCTGTTGCGCCTGCACGACGGCAAGCAGGATTTCGAGCTGACCAACAACGCCGCGATGATCCAGGCCGAGGCCCGCACCCAGGGCACGCTGTCGCTGATGCTCGGGGCCATTGCGGCGATTTCGCTGTTGGTGGGCGGCATCGGCGTGATGAACATCATGCTCATGACCGTGCGCGAGCGGACCCGGGAGATCGGTATCCGCATGGCCACCGGCGCCCGGCAGCGCGACATCCTGCGCCAGTTCCTCACCGAAGCGGTGATGCTCTCGGTGGTCGGCGGGCTCGCTGGTATCGGCCTGGCCCTGCTGGTGGGCGGTGCCTTATTGCTGGGCAAGATCGCCGTGGCCTTCGAATGGCTGGCAGTGTTCGGCGCCTTCGGCTGCGCCCTGGTCACCGGCGTTGTCTTCGGCTTCATGCCCGCCCGCAAGGCCGCCCGCCTCGACCCGGTCGCGGCCCTCACCAGTGAATGAACCCCACCCTATGAAAGCGCACCTGACCCTCCTGGCCGCCAGCCTGTTGCTGGCGGCCTGCGCCACCCCTGCGTCGGCACCGGACAGCGGCATCCAACCGCCACCGGCCTGGCAGCACCTCGATACGCCCAGCGCCCAAGCGGATAACCAGCAATGGTGGACGCACTTCGGCAGCCCGCCATTGAACCGCTTGATCGAACAGGCGCGCCGGGACAGCCACGACCTGGCCGCCGCCATGGCCCGGGTGCGCCAGGCCCAGGCCAGTGCGGTGATCGCCGGGGCGCCGTTGCTGCCAGCGGTCACGGCCGGGCTCAACGGCAATCGCCAGGAATTGTTGCACGGCAAAGGCTACAGCCAGCTGGACGTGGATCGGGACAACCGCACCATCGACTACTACGACGCCAACCTCAGCACCACCTATGAGCTGGACTTCTGGGGCGGCAAGCGGGCGGCCCGGGACAGCGCGCTGAGCACGTTGTCGGCCAGCCAGTTCGACCGGGCGACCGTGGAGTTGACCCTGCTCAGCGGCGTCGCCAACAGCTACACCCAGGCGCTGTCCCTGCGCGAACAACAGCGCATCGCCGAACAGAACCTGGACAACGCCCAGCGCGTGCTCGACCTGGTCCAGACCCGCTACGACGCCGGTAGCGCCACGGCCCTGGAACTGTCCCAGCAAAAAAGCCTGGTGGCGGCCCAACAACGCCGCGTGCCCCAAGTGCAGCAACAGGCCCGGGAGGCCGTGATCACCCTGGCAACGCTGCTGGGGCAACCGGTGCAGTCGATCAGGCTCGACGACGACAGCTTCGACCGCCTGAACTGGCCCGCCATCGACGCCGGCGTGCCCAGCGAACTGCTGCGCCGCCGCCCGGACATCGCCGCCGCCGAAGCGCGCCTCGCTGCCGCCCAGGCCGACATCACCGTGGCCCGCGCCGCCATGCTGCCCACCATGACCCTGGGCCTGAGCCTCGCCACCGGCGCCGACATCGCCGACCAGTTGCTACGCAACAACGTCTACAACCTCACCGCCGGCCTGGCCGCCCCGATCTTCAACAACGGCCGCCTGAGTGCCGAACGGGACAAAGCCACCGCCCGCCAGGAGGAACTGCTGGAGCTCTATCGCGCCGCCATCATCAACGGCTTCGCCGACGTCGAAAAAGCCCTGAACGGCATCCACGGCCTGGACCAGCAACGGCAATGGCAAAGCGAAGAACTGCACCAGGCCCAGACCGCCTTCGACATCGCCCAGCGCCGCTACCAGGCCGGCGCCGAAGATCTGCTCACCGTGCTGGAAACCCAACGCACGCTGTACGCCGCCCAGGACATGAACGTGCAGTTAAGGTTGGCGCGGGTACAGGCGAGCGTGGCGTTGTACAAGGCGTTGGGTGGGGGTTGGCGGGTGATGTAACGCCACCCCAGGTTCTCAAGCCAAGCCACACACACCTGTGGCGAGGGGATTTATCCCCGCTGGGCTGCGCAGCAGCCCCCAGAGCCGGCACCTCGGTGTATCAGGTGTATTGGGGGTAGCTGATTTGGGGCTGCTACGCAGCCCAGCGGGGATAAATCCCCTCGCCACAGATAATTCCCCGCCCAATAAAGGGTGTTCGGCTTTGGTTCTGTTTATCCGGCCATGTAGGACTCCCGAGTGAGGCTACATCGCCTTGCGCCGTTACCTACAACTGCGCCAGAATCCGCCGGCTTGTGCGCCTGGCTCGTGGCTTTTACTGTTTCCGGGTCGCTGATTTCAGCGATCGGGTTTGGTAGCCCGCGAGTCAACTAGGCGCAAGCGCCACCTCCTGCAGACGCTCTCTCGGTATATGTTTCATGGTGGCCGTGCGCAGGGCGTCTTCGGGCGCGCCGGGTTCCTAGTGCTCCGGTCTACCAACCCGCGTACGGCCGCCACCCAATCGTTTGGTAGCGATGGTGCCGGCTCCTGAAAATGAATACTAGGAGTTACGCCATGTTCAAGATCACCCCCAATCCTCCCGCAGACGATTCCAAAAAACTCGACGAAGCCGCCGACCGCGCCCTCGCCTTTTACCTCGACCCCAAACCCGAAAAACCCAACCCACCACCGGGCCAGTTGTTCACCGTGGCAGAAGGCGCGGACATGGAATGCCTGCTGGCCAACCTCAGCGAGACCCTCGCTTCGGTCAACGTCATGGCAAGCGAGCAGGCCTTTGAACTGGAAGGCCCGCGGCGCCATTTTGCGCTGGGCATCCAGCAAATGATCGAGCTGGCAGAACTGTTGGCAAACCGCGCCTTGGACATCGCCGCACCGCGCTAAACACCTTCATAACAACCTCAAGCCAAATGACACCTGTGGCGAGGGGATTTATCCCCGCTGGGCTGCGAAGCAGCCCCCAGAACCGGCACCTCGGTGTGTCAGGGGTATTGAGTGAGCCGGTTTGGGGCTGCTTCGCAGCCCAGCGGGGATAAATCCCCTCGCCACAACAGTGTTCATCCAGTCAGAAAGGTTAAACGGGCTTGCTCTTGAGATTGCGCGCATACCACGGCCGTTGCGGTACCCGGCGGAACAGTTCGGAGAGCTTTTTGTCATCGCTGCCAAAGGTAATGCGCAACGCCAGTTTCATGGTTTCCGGGTCCATCTCCACCGAGCGCCCGACCTGCAGTCCCGGCGTAGTGCTGCAACCGTGGGTGTCCGGGCCCAGCCAGGGGTCGGCGATTTCAACCCAGCGGCCCGGGGCGAACCAGGGCACGCCGTTGACCTCAAGCCGGCTCACTTCCCCCGGGTGGAAACGCTCGTGGGCGCGGAACCAGTCTTCGAGGCGGTCGTCGATCCAGCCGTGGAAGGCCCAGAACACCGGGCTCACGTGGGAAGAAAACGGATCGCCGAGAAAGTCATTCTCCGGGGCGTACCAGCGCTGGGCGAAGTCCGCCGGGTCGCGGGCGAACGGCACCGGGTGGCCGTTGGACGGGTCGCGCGGCACCGAGGCCCAGCGCATGTGCAGCCAGTCGTGCAGGCCCAGTTCCACTTCCGAACCAAACTGACCCAGGGTCAGTTTCGACAGGTAGCGCGGGTCGCGGTAGCGCGATTCCCAGACCTGGAAATTGCTGTGGTAGGTCTCGGCGGTCTTGATGTCGCTGACCCACTGGGCGTACTGCTCGTCGCCGTCGGCCAACCAGGTCGGCGGCAAGGACGTGCCATCGTGGTTATCGAGGTAGCGGGCGAACCCAAGGCGATCGCGTTCCAGCTCCGGTTGCGGCAAGGGAAAGCGCGGCCAAGACGGCAGCGCCTGGAACGATCGGGCGGTGCCGAGCATGTGCCGGTGCATGAAAAAGAAGTCCACGCCCGAGCCATTGCGATCCTTGCGCGGCCCGCGGGCATCACGCTCCCGGTCCCGTGGGCCGGGCTGCCAGCCGATGCCGCGCAGGGCATTGCGCTTGTCTTCGTTCAGGGTGTGCCATTTGTCCCGCGAGGCGTGCCAGAGCTGGTGGAACAGCCGATGCTCGGGCGACACCAGCCAGGCCAGCAGCGCCGGGCTCAGCGGCGTACGTTCCCGCGCCTCGGGGAAGCGCTGCTTGACGGCGATGAAGTGATTGTCCTGTTCAAGCAACGCCAAGGGACGGTCCAGGCGCAACACCCGGCCGCTGAGGGTGGCGCTGCCGGCATTGCCGAAACCGGCCCAGACTTCGTCCAGGGTCATGATGAATTCATAGTCCGGCGCGTCGTGCCGAGCCCCCATTAGCCGCCAGCTCAGTTGCTTCGGGTCGGTTCCGGCCAGGTCGCCCAACACCCGATAACGCGGCTCATCGGCACCGCGCAAACGTTCGGCGCTGTCGAGGTAACCCACCAGGCCACGGCCCCTCTGGCCGATATCGAGGAAGATCTGCAGATCGTCCTGCGGCAAGCCTTCGAGACCGGCGTCGCGGCCGGTGAAACGGATCGTCCAGATGCCCCGCAACGTATCGGCCCGGCGCTGGCCCGCCACGTCCGCCACGTCGAACGAGGCCTCGCCGGGGGTAATGGTCGGGTCCGGCCGGGTCAGTTCGCGATGCCCGTAATACACCGCAGGCACGGCGGCACCGGTCAGCGCCAGGCCTGCCATGAACCATCGTCGAGAAATCGTCATTGCCTTACCTGTGTCCAGCCCTGGAGCGGGCTTTATCCAAGCTAGAACGATGGGTGGGCTGACAAATTTATAGGGAGGCAGTGGAGGCCTCATCGCGAGCAGGCTCGCTCCCACAATGGATTTGAGTACATTCCCAAAAATCAGGTTGGTTTCAAGGCCGCCATCGCGAGCAAGCTCGCTCCCACAGGTTGAGCGCATTCCAAATTGTGGGAGCGAGCTTGCTCGCGATGGCAGCCTCGAGAGCGCCTAAATTTCCCGCCCGATCACTCGTTCTTCCCAGATAGCAAAGGCCCCGCGCCTGTCCTTCCAAGGCGAACCTGACTGAGATCGGCAATGACAACACCTCGTTCGAAAAAGGCTCTTTTCATCGGCCTGCCCCTGGCCCTGGCGTTGGCCGTCGGTGCGGGCGTCGCGGCCTGGGACCATTGGTGGCGGGACAACCCCGGCTACCCGGTCAAAGTGATGAAAGAGGCCAGGGAACTGCACGAACGCCTGCTGTCCTTCGACAGCCACATCACCGTGCCGCTGGATTTCGGCACCGCCGGCAATGAAGCCGACAAGGACGGCAGCGGCCAGTTCGACCTGGTGAAAGCCAACCGCGGCCATCTATCCGGCGCGGCCCTGACGGTGTTCGGCTGGCCGGAGTTGTGGAACGGGCCCAACGCGCCCCACAAGCCCACCGCCGGTTTTGTCGAGGAAGCGCGCAACCAGCAGGAAGTGCGCTACAAGATCATCACCGGCATGGTCCGGGACTTTCCCAACCAGGTCGCCATCGCCTACACCCCGGATGATTTCCGCCGTCTGCACGGCGAAGGCAAATTCGCGATTTTCATCAGCATGCTCAACGCCTATCCCCTGGGCCACGACCTGAGCCTGCTGGACCTGTGGACGGCGCGGGGCATGCGCATGTTCGGCTTCAGCTACATCGGCAACAACGACTGGGCCGACTCCTCCCGCCCGCTGCCGTTCTTCAACGACTCGCCCGATGCCCTGGGCGGCCTGTCGGACATCGGCAAGCAAGCGGTGACTCGCCTGAACGACCTGGGCGTGATCATCGACGTGTCGCAGATGTCGACCCTGGCCCTGGAGCAAGTCGCGCAACTGAGTCGCACGCCGCTGGTGGCCTCTCATTCGGCACCTCGGGCGATGGTGGACATACCGCGCAACCTCAGCGACAAGGAAATGCAACTGATCAAGGCCAGCGGCGGCGTGGTGCAGATCGTCGGTTTCTCCCAGTACCTGCGCCCGCTGACGCAAAAGACCCAGGACAGACTCAACGCCCTGCGCGAACGCTTCGACCTGCCGCCGCTGCCCAACCTGGCGATGGCGCTGATGCCCGGCGACCCGATCATCGCCGCCTGGCCGGAACAGAAGTTCGGCGAATACGCCGGCCAGCTCTACGGCATCCTCGAAGAAGAACCCAAGGCCAGCCTCAAGGACCTGGGGGACGCCATCGACTACACCGTGCGCAAGATCGGCATCGACCACGTCGGCATCAGCTCGGACTTCAACGAAGGCGGCGGCGTGAAAGGCTGGGAGAACGTCGGCGACATCCGCAACGTCACCGCCGAACTGCTGACCCGCGGCTACTCCGAAGCCGACATCGCCAAACTGTGGGGCGGCAATTTCCTGCGGGTCTGGGATCAGGTGCAGAAAGCCGCCTGCCCCGCCATCGCCTCGACCCAGAAGGCGGCCCAACCATGAATGAACGTCGCACCTTCCTGAAGCAGGCCGGGATCCTCGTCGCCGGCCTGCCCCTGGCCGCCAGCCTGCCCGCCACGGCCAGCACCGATCCACTGGCACCGCTGCCCAAGAACAAATGGGCGCAATTGCGCTCGCTGTTCAACCAGGACCCGGACTACCTGCACTTCTCCAACTTCCTCGTCACCACCCACCCGCGCCCGGTGCGCGAAGCCATCGACCGGCATCGCGCCGCCCTGGATAAAAACCCGGGGCTATTGATGGACTGGGACCTGGGCGTCACCGAAGAGCGAGAGGAAAACGTCCGCATCTGGGCCGGCCGCTACCTGCAAGCTTCGCCCAAGCAAATCGCCCTCACCGGCAGCACCACCGAAGGCCTGTCGATCATCTATGGCGGCGTCCACGTGGCGGCCGATCAGGAAATCCTCACCACCGCCCACGAACACTACGCCACCCACACCATTCTCGACCTGCGCACCCAACGCAGCGGCACCCGGGTGCGCAAGATCAAGCTGTTCGAGAACGCCCACGACGCCAGCCATGAACAGATCCTCACGGCCATCGACCGCAACATCCGCCCCGAAACCCGGGTGCTGGGCATGACCTGGGTGCATTCGGGCAGTGGCGTGAAGCTGCCGATCGACAAGATCGGCGCCCTGGTGGACAAGCACAACCAAGGCCGCAGCGATGAACAACGGATCATCTATGTGGTGGACGGCGTGCACGGTTTCGGCGTCGAAGACCTCAGCTTCCCCGCCATGAATTGCGACTTTTTCATTGCCGGCACCCACAAGTGGATGTTCGGCCCACGGGGCACCGGCTTGGTGTGCAGCCGCAGCGAAGAACTCAAGTACGTCACACCGATCATTCCGACCTTTTCCGAAGCCACGACGTTTTCCACCGTCATGACCCCGGGGGGCTATCACGCCTTCGAACATCGCTGGGCCGCCGACGAAGCGTTCAAGCTGCACCTGCAACTGGGCAAGGCCGAGGTGCAGGCACGGATCCACGCCCTCAACAGCTACCTGAAAAAACAGCTGGTGGCACAGCCACAGATCGAGCTGATCACCCCCATGAGCCCGGAGCTGTCCGCCGGCTTCACCTTCTTCCGGGTCAAGGGCCACGACAGCGACGAGGTCGCCGCCTACCTGATGAAGAACCGCGTGATCGCCGACGCCGTGCATCGCGATGCGGGACCGGTGGTGCGCACCGCGCCGGGGTTGCTCAACACCGAAGCCGAGATCGATCGCTTCATGGGGTTGCTGGGCAAAACGCTCTGAGCCGAACCTTTTTGACCTTATCGAGAGAGATGGATGAACAGTTTTTCGCTGAAGCTACTCCCGGCACTGACCCTCGCCGCCCTGCTGCCCTCCGGCGCCCAGGCATCACAACCGGGCCAGGTCTTTCGCGACTGCAAGGATTGCCCGGAAATGGTCGTGCTGCCCACCGGCACCTTCCAGATGGGCACCCCGGACGACGAAGTGGGACGCGAGCCCGACGAAGGCCCGCTGCACCCGGTGACGTTTGCCAAGCCCCTGGCGATCAGCCGCTTCCAGGTGCTCAAGGGCGAATGGTTCGCCTACCTGCGCGACACCGGCTACACCATGCCCGATGGCGATGAGCGTCCCGGTCGAGCGTGCAAGGCCGGCATCCCGGACTACCAGGGCAGCGACCCGCGCAAGCAATACACCGACCGGCACCCGGCGGTGTGCATGGACTTCGACGAAGCCAATGCCTACGTGGCGTGGCTGTCGAAAAAAACCGGCAAACAATACCGGCTGGTCAGCGAGTCCCTGCGCGAATACGCGGCACGCGGCGGCAGCACCGGGCCGTTCCCCTTCCCGTTCGATGAAGGCAAGGAGTACAGCATCGCCCAGCACGCCAACACCTACGGCGCGGCCGACGGCTACAACTTCACCGCCCCGGCCGGCAGCTTCGCGCCCAACGCCTTCGGCGTGTACGACATGCACGGCAACATCTACGAATGGACCGCCGATTGCTACAACGAAAACTATGTGGGCGCCCCGAGCGACGGCAGCGCCTGGCTGACCGGCAAGTGCGAATTCAAAC
Source organism: Pseudomonas sp. NFACC24-1 (assembly GCF_900115235.1). Taxonomy (NCBI): domain Bacteria; kingdom Pseudomonadati; phylum Pseudomonadota; class Gammaproteobacteria; order Pseudomonadales; family Pseudomonadaceae; genus Pseudomonas; species Pseudomonas sp. NFACC24-1. The sequence goes on along the minus strand of NZ_FOVS01000011.1, from coordinate 57,059 downwards.
GCATCCGCGGCAACGATTGGGGCGAGGCGCCGGTGTTCTCCCGCTCTGGCAACCGCAACGCGTTGGTGCCGGGCAATCGGGGGGACTGGATCGGTTTTCGGGTGGCGCGGGATATGTAATCAACGGACTCGCCCAAATACCTGTTTGGACCGGGGACATGGTTAACCCTGTGGTGAGGGGATTTAGCGAAACGTCGCACCGCCCCGCTGGGCTGCGAAGCAGCCCCCAAACAGGCAACACCGATCAGTCAGAAATAACGCGGTGGTTTCCATTGGGGCTGCTTCGCAGCCCAGCGGGGCGGTGCGACGTTTCGCTAAATCCCCTCGCCACAAGATGTGGTTCGACCCAGCGGGAGCAAGCTCCCTCGCCACAACGGCGCTCCTGAGGCAATCAGGTATTAAATCCCATCCCCCACCAATCGTTCTACAGGTGGGCGCGCCCCAACCCGGCGTGCCGCCGTCCTCCAGCCCATGCGGTGAATGCCCCGCGATGGCCTTCGCCCTTTTCATCTAGCAGGGAAACCTCCATGAGCCAACCAAAACGCGGGGTGATCAATGAATTGTTCACCCTGCTCAAACCCTTCCGGCTGATTGTCATCGGCGCCATCCTGCTGGGCATGGTCGGCGGCCTGAGCGTGACCGTGCTGCTGGCGACCATCAACCAGGTGCTGCACGCCGAAGGCGGGCTGAGCCCCACCGTGGTGGGCGTGTTCGCCGGGTTGTGCCTGCTGGCCCTGGTCAGTTCCATCTGTTCCGACATCGGCACCAACTACGTCGGCCAGAAGATCATCGCCAAACTGCGCAAGGAGCTGGGGGAAAAAGTCCTGTCGGCGCCCATCCAACAGATCGAACGCTACCGCAGCCATCGCCTGATCCCGGTGCTGACCCACGACGTCGACACCATCAGCGATTTCGCCTTCGCCTTCGCCCCCCTGGCCATTTCCCTGACCGTCACCCTCGGCTGCATGGGTTACCTGGCCATGCTGTCGTGGCCGATGTTCCTGATGATGGTCGTGGCGATTGTCATCGGCACCGTGGTCCAGTACATCGCCCGCGGTCGTGGGATCAAGGGCTTCATGGAGGCTCGCGATTCCGAGGACGAACTGCAGAAGCACTACAACGCCATCGCCGAAGGCGCCAAGGAACTGCGCATCCATCGCCCCCGGCGGCAACGCATGTTCGTCTCGGGCATCGAACACACCGCCGACAAGATCTGCGACACGCAGATTCGCTCGGTGAACATTTTCGTGATCGCCAAGACCTTCGGCTCGATGCTGTTCTTCGTGGTGATCGGCCTGGCCCTGGCCCTGCAATCGCTGTGGCCGAGCGCCGACAAGGCGGTGATGAGTGGTTTCGTACTGGTGTTGCTGTATATGAAAGGCCCGCTGGAACACCTGATCGGCACCCTGCCGATCGTCAGCCGCGCACAGATCGCCTTCCGCCGCATCGCCGAATTGTCGGCGCAGTTTTCATCCCCTGAACCGCACCTGTTGCTCAACGACCAGGGCCAGCCGAAAACCCCGGTGCAGACTCTGGAACTGAGCAATGTGGCCTACAGCTTCCCGGCGGTGGAAGGCGCCACGCCGTTCCGCCTGGGACCGGTGAACCTGAAGATCGACCAGGGCGACATCGTGTTCATCGTGGGTGAAAACGGTTGCGGCAAAACCACGCTGATCAAGCTGCTGTTGGGCCTGTACGCGCCGCAGCAAGGAGAAATCCGCCTCAACGACCACGTCGTGACAGCCGTGACCCGCGACGATTATCGCCAGTTGTTCACGACGATTTTTGCCGATTACTACCTGTTCGACGACATCGTCCAGGGCGACACCCATATCCCGGACGACGCCAATAAATACCTGCAACGCCTGGAGATCGCCCACAAGGTCAGCGTGCGCGACGGCGCCTTCACCACCACCGACCTGTCCACCGGCCAACGCAAGCGCCTGGCACTGGTCAATGCGTGGCTGGAAGAACGCCCGGTGCTGGTGTTCGACGAATGGGCCGCCGACCAGGACCCGACCTTCCGGCGGATTTTCTACACCGAGCTGCTGCCGGACCTCAAGCGCCTGGGCAAGACCATCATCGTGATTTCCCACGACGACCGTTACTTCGACGTGGCCGACCAATTGGTGCGCATGGAAGCCGGCCGGGTGGTCACCGAACTGCAATCGGCGTAAATAATCACGATTCTCATTCTGGTTTTTTCCGGGTCGTGCGTCCTAATTAAGAATTGATGACAACTACACCCCTATTAAAACTAAAACCTGCAAGAGTGAAACACATGCCAGCAACTCCGGGGATTCCACGTTTTACCAAGGCACTGATCATGCGCCGCCTGCTGCAACCAGGCTTCAGCGCCACCGCATTCAGCCTGGCCTTGGCCATGCCGTTCAGCGCACAGGTCCAGGCACAGGAAGTCGATCTCAACATTCCGGCGCAGTCGCTGGCGAGTGCCCTGCAGGCATTGAGCAATCAATCGAACATGCAAGTGCTCTACAGCGCCGATGATGTCCAGGGCCTGCGCAGCCAACCGGTCAGCGGCCGGTTGACACCAGCGCAAGCGTTGTCGCAGATGCTGGTGGGGACCGGCGTCATGTTCACCATCCAGGGCAACACGGTCAGCGTGCGCGCCAGGAAGGCAGGGGATTCGCTGGAACTGGGCGCTACGACCATCACCGGTAAATCCGCGGAAACCGCCTACGGCCCGGTGGACGGCTACGTCGCCACCCGCAGCGCCACCGGCACCAAGACCGACACGCCGATCCTGGAGATCCCGCAGACCATCAACGTGGTCACCGCCGAGCAGGTCGCCACCCAGGGCGCACGCAACCTGACCCAGGCCTTGCGCTACACGCCGGGCCTGAGCACCGGCGGCTTCACCGACCGCAACGCCATCGCCGACGAAATCACCAGCCGGGGTTTCTCGCCCACGCCGCTGTACCTCGACGGTGCCTACCTGCCCTATGCCGGCAGCCTCGGCGGCGCACCGCAAATCGACCCGTACACCCTGGAGCGCATCGAAGTGCTCAAGGGCCCGTCGTCGGTGCTGTACGGGCAGAACCAGCCCGGCGGCCTGATCAACATGGTCTCCAAGCGCCCGACCACGGAACAGCGCAGCCAGATCAAACTGGGCGCGGGCAGCTACAACCGGGTCAACGGCGCGTTCGACACCAGCGGCCCGATCGACGACCAGAAGGAATTCAGCTACCGCGTCATCGGCGTGGCGAAAAAAGGCAACCAACAGGTCGATCACACCCACAGCGAACGCATGCTGCTGGCTCCGAGCCTGACCTGGGCGCCCAACGACGACACCTCGCTGACCGTGCTGGCGCAGATCCAGCGCGACGACGGCCTGGAGGACTATCAGGCGCTGCCGCGGATCGGTTCCCTGGAGCGCGGCCCCAATGGCCAGCGGATCGACCGGGACTTCTTCTCCGGCGACACGCGGTGGAACGACTACAAGCGTGACCAGTTCATCCTGGGCTACGACTTCAGCCACAACATCACCGATGACCTGAAATTCCGCTCCACTGCGCGTTACACCGACGTGCGCGACCAGTACCGGGGCTTCTACCTGCGCAGCTTCGTCACCACTGGTGGCGTCACTGACCAGACCCAGGCCAACCGGGTAAAACTCGACTGGCAACAGCACAACACCGCGTACACCGTCGATAACAACGTGGAATACAAATTCAACACCGGCGCCCTGGAACACACCACCCTGGCGGGCGTGGACTATCGGCATTTCAACCGCAAGTACGATGGTTACAACGCCTACAACGTCGTGCCGATCGACCTGTACGGCAATAACAACAACTACGACACCGGCAGCGTAACCCCAACGCTGGACACCAAGTGGGACAACACCGTTCGCCAGACCGGCGTCTACCTGCAAGACCAGATCAAGCTGGACAAGTGGATCCTGACCGTGGGTGGCCGCCAGGACTGGGCCGAAGTGGACAACAAGGACCTGCTGGCGGGCACCGTTTCCTCACTGCGTGACAACAAGTTCACCGGCCGGATTGGCCTGACCTATGTCACCGATTTCGGCCTGGCGCCGTACATCAGCTACTCGGAATCCTTCCTGCCGACCACGGGCACGGACGCTAGCGGCGAAGCCTTCAAGCCGACAGAAGGCGAGCAATACGAAGTGGGTGTGAAGTACCAGCCGTTCGACAAGACGATGATTACCGCCTCGGTGTTCCAGATCAAACAGAAGAACCTGGTCACCGCCGACCCCGCCGATCCGCAGAACTCGATCCAGTCGGGCCAGGTGCGTTCACGGGGCGTTGAACTGGAAGTCAAATCCACCGTCGACAACATCGACGTCATGGCCGCCGCCACCTACCTCGACTCGTTCTACACCAAGGACAACTACGGCAACGAGGGCAACCGCAGCGAACAACAGGCGCCGTTCTCCGCCACGCTGTGGGTCGACTACCACTTCACCCAGGCCGTCCTCAATGGCCTGACCTTCGGCGCGGGCGCCCGTCACACCGGCCGCAAGCCGGGCGACGCGGCCAACTCGTTCGACGTACCGGCCTTCACCGTGTTCGACACCACCATCAGCTATGACATGGGCAAGGCCACCTCGAGCCTGCGTGGCGTCACCACCAGCCTGAACGTGCAGAACGTCTTCGACCGCGAGTATGTGTCCCACTGCAACTACTCGTTCGGCTGCTACTACGGCCAGGAACGCGTGGCGTCGCTGGACGTGACCTACGACTTCTAAACAACACCCCACAAAAAAACCGGGCCTGGCCCGGTTTTTTGTGCCTGCCAATCCTGAAACCCTGCCACAGAGGATGTGTGGCATGTGCAAATGCTGAGACCACCCCACAAGGGATCGGTGGCATGTGCAAATCCTGAGTCCCCCCTAAAACAACTGTGGGAGCGAGCTTGCTCGCGATGGCGGTGTATCAGTCACTTCACATGCTGGCTGACATACCGCTATCGCGAGCAAGCTCGCTCCCACAAGGGATTTGTGGTGACTCAGGCGGTGAGTGCAGTTCGCAAGGCTTGGCTCAATTGCGCGTACACCTCGTCAATCTCCGGCACCACGCTCTGCAAGCGCAGGTAGTCGTGGATCAGGCCGGTGTATTCGATCAGTTCCACGCTCACCCCCTGCGCCTGCATACGCCTGGCGTAGGCGCGGCCTTCGTCGAGCAGTGGGTCATGGCCGGCCAGGGCGATCAGGGCCGGGGCCAGGCCTGGGCAACCGGGCGCCAGCAATGGCGAGAAACGCCAGTCCAGGCGATCGGTGGGCTCATTGGCGTAATGCCGGTAGAACCACTCGAGGGTTTCGCTCTCCAGCAGATAGCCTTCGCCGAACAGCTCGGTGGACGGGCTGCTGGTGGACGCATCGGTCACCGGGTAACAGAGCAATTGAAAACACGGTTTGATCGCCAGGGAGGCCGGTTCCAGGGCCGCTTGCAGCGCAAGCACGGTCGCCAGTGTCGCGCCGACGCTGTCCCCGCCGAACGCCACGCGGCTGATGTCCAGGCCTTCGGCGCGGGCCTGTTGCGCAAGCCAGACCAGGGCGTCGGCGCCGTCGTTCAGCGGGGTCGGGAAGGTGTGCTCCGGGGCCAGGCGATAGCCCACCGACAACACCGCGCACGGTGTCCGGGCGCAGAATTCGCGGCAGACACCGTCGTGGGATGCCAGGCTGCCGACCACATAGCCGCCGCCGTGAAAATACACCAGCACCGGCAGCGCCTGGACCGAAGCCGTGGCGGGACGATACAGACGCAGCGCCAGCGTCGCGCCGTCACGGGCGGTGAATGCGTGAGTGGCGCACTGCACATCCGCCGGAGCATCCCAGCGCAATTGCCCGGTGGTGCGCTCGAACGCCTCGCGGGCCTGGGCCGGCGTCGACAGGTGAAACGGCCCGGGGCCGTCGGCCTGGCTTTCTTCGGCCAGGTCGAGGAAGGCGTTGAGTTCCGGATGCAAGGACATCGCAGGGGTTCCTTATGAAAAACCATGGGTAAAAGATGAGCCAGGACTGAAACCTCCCCCTGTGGCGAGGGGATTTATCCCCGCTGGGTCGCGAAGCGGCCCCAATCCTGTCGACTCGGTCAACCTGACATATCGCTTGTCAATTTATTGGGGCTGCTGCGCAGCCCAACGGGGATAAATCCCCTCGCCACAGGGCGATGCCCGGCTTGAGATTCAGGCCGCTTGCGCCACGCAGTGCTCGATCAACGCTTCGAGTTCCTCCTGGTACGCGCGCATCAATCCCTCGACGGTCTCGGCACGGTAGCGGCGGGTGCTGAAGATGCAGCGCAGCGCCAGCCGCCCGTCGTACACCTGCCCCACCACTTCCAGCCAGTTGCCCAGCGCGGCATGGGGGCTGTAGCAGCTGCCGTAGCTTTCCGCCGCCGGCACCAGCAACGCCTTGTCGTCGAAACTCTGGTCGAACTGCCCCAGGTAGTTGAACGTCACCCGTGCCTGGGGCGCGCGGCCCAGGGTGGCGGCCATCGGCTCGCCGCTCATGTAGCGCAACACGCCATAGCCCAATCCCTTGTTCGGCACCGCGGCCAACTGCCGTTGCACCGCCCGCACCGAGGTGCCGATGTCGGCTTCATGGCTCGGGGTCAGGCGCACCGGGAACATGCTGGTGAACCAGCCCAGGCTGCGGCTCAGGTCGATGTCCTTGACCAGGTCCTCGCGCCCATGCCCCTCCAGTTGGATCAGCACCGACGGCTGCTGGCTCCAGCGGCACAAGACCCGGCTCAGCGCCGCCAGCAGCACGTCGTTGATCTGCGTCTGGTAGACCGCCGGCACCTGTTTGAGCAACTGCTGGGTGTGCTGCTCCGACAGGCTCAAATGCGCCACCGATTGGTACTGCACCCGGTTCTTGCCCCGCAGGTTGTCACACGGCAACTCGCTGCCCGGCTGGTCGATCTGCTCCAGCCACCAGGCTTTTTCCGGCGCCGGATAGTCCCGCGCATAGGCTTGCAGGCCCTCGGCCCAGGCCCGGTAGCTGCTGGTGCGAATCGGCAGGTTCGGCGTCTGGCCGTCGCTGTAGGCCGCATAAGCCGTCTGCAAATCCTGCAGCAGCAAACGCCACGACACCGTGTCGATGACCAGGTGATGAATCACCATCAGCACACGAACTTCACCGCTGCCCAGGGTCACATGCGCCGTGCGCCACACGGGCCCGTTGTGCACATCAAGACTGCGTTGCACCTGTTCGGCGTACAACTCCAGTTCGGCTTCATCGGCCACGCTGTGCTGCCACAGCAAAGGCTCGTTGGCCCACTGGGCCTGCATCTCCTCCAGCGCCTGGTAATGCTGCAGGTGACGCCCGCCGACCTCACTGAAGCGCAGGCGCAAGGCATCGTGCTGCTGCATCATGCACCGCAAGGCCAATTCCAGTGCCGTCAGGTTCAACCCCTGGCGGGCCCGCAGCATCAACGCCTGGTTGTAATGATGGGGCTCGCTCATGCGCTGATCGAACCACCATTGCTGGATCGGAATCAGGTTGAACTGCCCTTCGGCGGCCACCTGGGTCAGGTCCTCGACCGTCACGGCATGGGTGTTCGAACGTTGGTCGAAAATCGCCTCGATGGTCTGGCCGCGCATCAGGTCCCGCAGCTTGAGCTCCATCTTCAGCTCCCCATGGTTGCGCACCCGCGAGACCACTTGCAGGCTGAGGATCGAGTCCCCACCCAACTCGAAGAAATTGTCGGTGATGCCCACCCGCTCGACTTGCAACACATCAGCCCAGACCTCGGCCAACAGTTGCTCATCGCGGTTACGCCCCGGCACATACTCGGCCCCCTTGAACTCCGGCTCCGGCAAGGCCTGGCGATCGAGCTTGCCGTTCGGGGTGACCGGCAACGCCTCCAGGCAGATGACCTGGGCCGGCACCATGTAATCCGGCAATTGCGCCCGCAGCTCGGCCTTGAGCCGATCGCCGATGGCCACGCCGTCGGGGGTGACCACGTAGCCGATCAGTTGCTTGCCCGACGCACTGTCGCGGGCGATCACCACCGCATCGCTGACGTCGTCCAGTTGCCGCAGGCTGGCCTCCACTTCTCCCAGTTCGATGCGGAAACCCCGCACCTTGATCTGGTGGTCGATACGGCCGACGTAATCGAGCACCCCGTCGACGCGCTGGCGTACCAGGTCGCCGCTGCGGTACAGGCGATCGCCCGGCTGGCCGAACGGGTCCGGCACGAAGCGCTCGGCACTCAGGTCCGGGCGGCGGTGATAACCACGGGCGATGCCCGCGCCACCGATGTACAACTCGCCGGCAATGCCCGGCGGCAACGGGTTGAGGTTGTCGTCCAGCACATACAAGGCGCGCTCACCCACCGCACGCCCGATCGGCGCGTAGGCGGCTTCGCAACGTTCGCTGGCCGGCACCTTCCACAGCATCGGCGTGACCACGGTTTCAGTCGGGCCGTAGCCGTTGGTGAAGAATTGCGGACGCAACGCCGCCTTCACTTGCTCGAAGGTCTGGTCCGGCACCGCATCGCCGCCGAAGCAGTACACCCGCACCGGCGGCGGTGCCAACTGGCTGTTGGCGGCGTATTCGGCCAGTTGCTTGAGGTAGGCCGGCGGGAAGCAGGCGATGGTAATGCCGTGGCGGTGCAAGGCGTCGAAGGTCTGCTCCGGCGTCCACAGCGCGCCGTCGCGAATCACCAGGGTGCCGCCGCTGAACAGCGTGCTCAGCCAGCGCTCATGGGCGCCGTCGAAGGCGAACGACATGAAATGCAGTTCGCGGGTGTGTTCGTCCATGTCGTACAGCCCGGCGATGGCCTGGCAATGCATGCTCATCGGCCCGTGCGCCACGGCGACGCCTTTGGGGCGACCGGTGGAGCCCGAGGTGTAGATCAGGTAGGCCAGGTTGCCGCCGAGCAAACCGCTGTGGGGCGGCAAATCACTGTAGCCGCGACTATCGAAACCGTCGATGACCAGGCGCGCCAGACCGTCGAGATCCGGCAGGCGCGCCTGCACCCGGCTGTGGGTCAGCAACAGCGCCATGGCCGAATCTTCGATCATGAACGCCAGGCGCTCGGGTGGATAATCGATGTCCAGCGGCACATACGCCGAACCGCTTTTCATCACCGCCAGCAGCGTCACGACCATGTCCACCGAACGCTCCAGGGCCACGCCGACCACCACTTCCGGGCCGGCGCCGAGCTCGATCAAACGGTGGGCCAGGCGGTTGGCCCGGCGCTCCAGTTCGCCATAGTCCAGCGAGTCGTCGCCACACACCAGCGCCGTGGCCTGCGGACGCGACTGGGCATGCCGGCCAATCAGCTCCGGCAGCAACTGCGCCTGATAGCAACCGTTCGGCGCCGCGCTCCAGTGTGCGAAGGCCCGCCACTGTTCCGGCGACAAGCGCTGCAGGTTGCCCAGGCACACGTGGGGCGCATCGATCATCGCTTCCAGGGTGTCTTCCAGGGTGCGGCGGATTCGCTCCACCGCGTCGACGCTGAAGGCATTGCGCAGGAACAGGTACTCGATGGACAGTGTTTCACCCAGGTTGACCGCCAGGTCCATCGGGAAGTTGGTCACGTCATGATTGCGTGACTCGCCGAAGCTCAGGCCGGTGTCCTGCTGGTCGCCCAGGCGTTCGTCGATGGGGTAGTTCTCGAACACGATGATACTGTCGAACAAGCCCTGCCCGCCCAGGCCCGACCAGCGCTGGATGTCCGCCAGTGGCGCATGGGAATGCTCACGCAGGTCCAGGTTGTAGGCCTGCAACTGTTGCAGCCATTGATCCAGCGGCTGCTCGGGGTCCAGGGTCTGGATCACCGGCAAGGTGTTGATGAACAGGCCGAGGATGTTGTCGGCGTTGACCAGCCCCGCCGGACGCCCGGCGACGGTGGCGCCGAAGACCACGGTGTTCTGCCCGGTGAAGCGTTGCAGCAACAGCAGCCACGCCCCTTGGATCAAGGTATTGGGTGTGATCTGCAAGGCGCGGCAGGCCTGTTGCAGGCGAGCGGTCTGTGCCACGTCCCAGCGCGAATACAGCGCCTCGTGCCCCGGCAATGCCTCGACATGCCGCGGGAACATCGCCTGGTTAAGGGAAGTCGCCTGTTCCAAGGTGTCGAGGCGGCTGCGCCAGAAACGTTCCAGCGCGCCCTGGTCCTGGCGTTGCAGCCATTCGATGAACTCGCGGTAGCGACCATTGCGGCTGGGCACCTGCCCATGGGCGTAGAACTGCAACACCTCACCGAACAACCGCGAACTGCTCCAGCCGTCCATGAGGATGTGATGGCAGGTCCAGATCATCTGGTAGCGATCGTCTTCCAGGCGCAGCAACAACACCCGTTGCAAAGGCGCGCGGCTCAGGTCGAAACCGGCCAGGTAGTCGGCGGTCGCCCGGGCGCTGATCGCCTGCTCGCTGATGTCCTGTCCACGCCAGTCTTCAATCTGCAACGGCAACTCAACCTGGCGATGGACGATTTGCACTGGCGCGCTCAAGCCATCCTGCCAGTGGAAACTGGTGCGCAGGATGTCTTCGCGCTCGATCACCGACGTCCAGGCCCGGGCGAAACGCTCGGAGTCCAGGCCATGCACCGGCAGGCTGATCTGGTTGATGTACAAGCCGGAGCTGTCGTCGGCCAGGGTGTGGAACAGCATGCCGTCCTGCATCGGCGACAGCGGATAGATGTCCTCCACCTGCGCCACGGGCACCGGCAGGCCATTGAGTTGCGCCTGGCTCAGGCGCGCCAGAGGGAAGTCCGAAGGTGTCAGGCCCAAGTGCCCGTCGGTGCAGCAGTGATCGATCAGTTGTTGCAACGCCACGGCGTAGGCATCGGCCAACGACTGGAGCGTGGCCGCGTCGAAAACATCGCCACTGAAGGTCCAGTCGAGGGACAACTGGCCGTTGAAGATCCGGCCGTCGATGGTCAGCCAGTTGCCCAGGGCCACGTCATCGCCGTGGCCTGCGCCACTGCCCTCCTCGCTCGGCACGAACAGCGCCTGCTCATCGAAGCTCTGGTCAAACTGCCCCAGGTAGTTGAAGGTGATGCGCGCTGGCGGCAGTTTTGCCAGGCGCTGCTGGACCGCTTCGGCCCCCAGGTAACGCAGGACGCCGTAGCCCAGGCCCTTGTTCGGCACCGCCCGCAGTTGTTCCTTGATCCGCTTGATCGACTCGGCGGGGTCGCCGGCCGGCGTCAGCAACACCGGGAACAGGCTGGTGAACCAACCGACGGTGCGGCTCAGGTCGATGCCCTCGAACAGTTCTTCGCGGCCATGGCCTTCGAGCTGCACCAGGCAGGCCGGTTGCCCGGTCCATTGGCAGACCACTTGCGCCAGGGCGCTGAGCAGCAAATCGTTGACCTGGGTGCGATAGGCCGTCGGCGCCTGCTTGAGCAAACGCTGGGTCTGGGTGGCATCCAGGCGTGTGCTCACCGAACGGCCATGGGCCGCGGCCTGGCTGCCCTCGGGACGGGCCCGTGGCAACGGCGGCAGGGGCTGGTCCAGTTGCCCGACCCAGTAATCCAGTTCCTTGTTCAGGGCTTCGCTGTGGGCGTAGTCCTGCAACTGAGCGGCCCAGGCCTTGAACGCCGTGGACTTGCCCGGCAAGGCCGGCGCCTGGTTCGCCCGCAGTTGGCGGTAGACGTTTTGCAGGTCTTCCAGCAGCACCCGCCACGACACGCCGTCCATGACCAGGTGATGAATCGCCAGGTGCAGGCGCGAACTGCCGTCCTGCACCGCGATCAGGCTGCAGCGCAGCAACGGGCCGTGTTGCAGGTCGAGGCTGCGTTGGGCCTGGTCGGCGATGGCGATGATCTCGGCGGCGTCCTGCGCGGTGCGCTGCCAGATCTCCAGCGGCTGTTTATCCACGGCCTGATGGCTGGCGTGCCAGCGACCATCGTCGGCCTCGGTGAACCGCAGGCGCAAGGCATCGTGATGGGCCACCACGTGCTGGAGGGCCTGTTGCAGGTGGGCAATGTCCAAGGGTTCGCGCGGGGTCAGCAGGACCGATTGGTTCCAGTGGTCGCGGTGCGGGATATCACTGGCGAAGAACCAATGCTGCATCGGCACCAGCAGGCTGTCGCCGGTGACCGGGCCTTGGTCGATCACGCCTTCATCGGTCGCCGTGGCGACCCGCGCCAGGGCCTGGATGTTCTGGTGCAGGAACAGGTCCTTGGGGGTCAGGCCGATGCCTTGGGCACGCGCCCGGCTGACCACCTGGATCGAGTTGATCGAGTCGCCACCCAGGGCGAAGAAGTTGTCGGCAGTGCCCACTCGCTCGACGCCGAGCACCCCTTGCCAGATGTCCACCAGTGCCCGCTCGATGGCGTTGACCGGTGCCGTGAAGGCTTCCTGGCGCTCGGCCAGGTCCGGTGCCGGCAGCGCCTTGCGGTCGAGTTTGCCGTTCGGGCTCAGCGGCATGTGTTCCAGGCGGGTCAGGTGCGTCGGCACCATGTGCTCCGGCAGGTTCAGGCGCAAATGGGCCAGCAGCGCTTCGCGCAACAGCGGCCAGTCGCTGGCCTCGCCGGCCTGGGCGACCACGTAGCCGCTCAGCACCTTGCCGCTGCGGCTGTCCTGGGCCACCACCACCGCTTCTCGCACCGCTGCATGTTCAAGCAGGCGCGCTTCGATCTCACCCAATTCGATACGGAACCCGCGGACCTTCACCTGGTGGTCGATCCGACCGACATAGTCGATCACCCCGTCCGGGCGATAGCGCGCCAGGTCACCGGTGCGGTACAGCCGCTCGCCGGCCACGAAAGGGCTGGCGACGAAACGCTCGGCAGTCAGTTCGGGACGGCGGTGATAACCGCGGGCCAGGCCCTGGCCGCTGAGGTACAGCTCGCCGTTGACGCCGCTCGGCACCGGGTTGAGTTCATCGTCGAGGATGTAGGTCATCAGGTTGGCAATCGGCTCGCCAATCGGCACCGCATCGCGCCCTTCGTCGCGGCAGGTCCAATGGGTCACGTCGATGGCCGCTTCGGTCGGACCGTACAGGTTATACAGCCGGGCATTGGGCAACTTGGCGAACACCTGCTGCTGGGCATCCACCGGCAGGGCTTCGCCGCTGCAGACGATGCGGGTCAGACGGGTGCACCGGCTGACGTTGGCATCCAGCACGAACGCCTGCAGCATCGACGGCACGAAATGCAGGGTGGTGATGCTTTCCCGTTCGATCAGGCTGACCAGCTTCTGCGGATCGCGATGATCGCCCGGTGCCGCGACGACCAGGCGCACGCCGGTCATCAACGGCCAGAAGAACTCCCAGACCGACACGTCGAAACTGAACGGCGTCTTCTGCAAGACACTGTCGCCGGCCTCCAGGCCATAGGCCTGTTGCATCCAGCACAAGCGGTTGGTCAGGGCGCCGTGGCTGTTGCCGGCGCCCTTGGGTTTGCCAGTGGAGCCGGAGGTGTAGATCACATAGGCCAGGTTCTGGGCAACGGCCCGGGCAGGCGGATTGTCGGTGGCCTTGTCCCGCAACCAGTCGTCATCCCCATCCAGCACCAACGTGGTGACACCGCCCCCTCCTGTGGGAGCGAGCTTGCTCGCGATGAGGCCCTCACCTTCAACATCAATATTGACTGAACCACCGCTATCGCGAGCAAGCTCGCTCCCACAGGTCAGCAGCAGCTCGATGCCGCTGTCCTCGATCATGTAGGCCAGGCGTTCCGGCGGGTATTCCGGGTCCAACGGCACGTAGGCGCCACCGGCCTTGAGGATCGCCAGCAGCCCGACCACCATTTCCACGCTGCGCTGCACCGAGATGCCCACCAGCACATCCGGGCCGACGCCGCGCTCGATCAAGGCGTGGGCCAACTGGTTGGCGCGGGCGTTGAGCTGGGCATAGCTCAGCGACTGCCCTGCGAACACCAGCGCCTCGGCGTGGGGGTCGCGCTCGACCTGGGCTTCGATCAAATGATGAACCGGAAGATGGTTCGGGTAGTCGGCGTAGGTGCGGTTCCAGTCCTCGACGATCAGGCGCCGCTGCGCCCCGTCCAGCATCGGCAGCTCGGCGATGCGCTGGGTCGGGTTGGCGACGATGGCGCGCAACAGGTTCAGCCAGTGCTCACCCAGGCGGGCGATGGTGCTCGGCTCGAACAGGTCGCTGGCGTAAGTCAGCGCGGCGCTGAGGCCATCGGCGTACTCGAAGGTGTCCAGGGTCAGGTCGAACTGGGCGGTGCCCGAGTCCCAGGTCAGTTGCTCCAGGCTCAGGCCCGGCAACGCCGACAGGTCCCGGCGGGCATCGCTGGCATGGTTGAACATCACCTGGAACAGTGGCGTGTGGCTCAGGTTGCGTGCCGGCTCTAGCCGTTCCACCAGTTGTTCGAACGGCAGGTCCTGATGGGCCTGGGCGCCGAGGGCCCGTTGCTTGACCTGATCGAGCAACTGGTCGAATCGCAGGTTGCCGTCGATGTCGGCCTTGAGCACTTGGGTGTTGACGAAGAAGCCCAGCAGACGCTCGGTTTCCACCCGGTTACGGTTGGCGATCGGCACGCCGACGCGGATGTCGTCCTGCCCGCTGTAGCGGTGCAGCAAGGTCTGGAAGCCGGCGAGCAAGAGCATGAACAGCGTGCTGTTGTGCTGCTGGGCCAGGCCCTTGAGGCCTTCGGCCAGGGCCGGTTCGATGACGATGGGCAGCCGTGCCCCACGATAGCTTTGCTGGGCCGGACGCGGATGGTCGGTCGGCAGTTCGAGAATCGGTTGCTCGCCGTCCAACTGCTCGATCCAGTAGTCGAGTTGACGCTGCTGCTCCCCTGCCGCCAGCCACTGCCGCTGCCAGTGGCCATAGTCGGCGTACTGGATCGGCAGTGGCGCCAGCGTCACCGGCTGGCCCTGGCTGAAACCTGCGTACAACTGCAGCAGGTCGTCGACCATGATCTGCATCGACCAGGCATCGGACACGATGTGGTGCTGGGTCAGGATCAGCACATGGTGCTCAGCGCCCAGTTGCAGCCACTTGACCCGCAGCAACGGACCGCGCTGCAAATCGAACGGTTGCCGGGTCTCGGCTTCGATCAAGCCGCGCAAGGCATGTTCATCGACGCCGGCTTCGAGCGATTCCACCGCCAGGGCCAACGGCGCTGGTTCGTCGATCACTTGCAGAGGACGCTCATGGTCGAGCACGAAGCGGGTACGCAGGCTCTCGTGACGCGCCACCAGTGCATCGAAGCTCTGTTGCAGCGCCGCACGGTCGAGGGCGCCGCGCAAACGCAGGGCCGCCGGAATGTGATAGGCGCTGCTGGTGGGGTCCAGTTGCCAGAGGAACCACTGCCGTTGCTGGGCGAACGAGAGCGCCAGCGGCTGGTCGCGAGGAATGCGTGGGATGCCCGGTTCATCGTGGGCCGATGCCGTGCCCATGGCCTCGACAAACGCCCGCAGGCTGTTATGGGCGAACAACAGGCGCAACGGCACCTGGATATTCAGTTGCTGGCGAATCCGCGACATCACCTGGGTGGCGAGCAAGGAATGGCCGCCCAGTTCAAAGAAATTGTCGTCCAGGCCCACCCGCGGCACCTTGAGGATGTCGGCCCAGATCGTCGCCACCGCCTGCTGCACGGGTGTCTGCGGCGCGACATAGGTTTTCTGCCACTGGCTGGCATCGGGCTTGGGCAACTGCTTGCGATCCAGCTTGCCGTTGGGCGTCAGCGGGAAGCGTGGCAACACCACCATGTGCGCCGGCACCATGTAGTCGGGCAGGTTGACCTTGAGCCGGGCCGTGAGGCTGTCGCGCAGGGCGCTCTGGGCGCCGGCGTCCAGGTCATTCAGTTCGGCGGTTGGAACGATGTACGCCACCAGCGCCTGGCCGCCCGGTGCCTCCTGGGCCAGCACCGCCGCTTCGCGCACGCTGTCCTGTTCCAGCAGGCGCGCTTCGATTTCGCCCAGCTCGATGCGGAACCCGCGAATCTTCACCTGATGGTCGATGCGCCCGAGGTATTCGAGGATGCCGTCGGCCCGCTGGCGCGCCAGGTCACCGGTGCGATACAGGCGCTCGCCGGCGACAAACGGATGGGGCACGAAACGTTCGGCGGTCAGCGCCGGACGCTGGAAATAACCACGGGCCAGACCCTGGCCGCCGATCAGCAATTCACCGGCCACGCCATAGGGCACCGGCATCAGGTCGGCGCCGACGATGTACAGCGCCGTGTTGTCGATGGGCCCGCCCAGCCAGGGTTGCGCGGCCTGGCTTTGCAACGGGTGCAAGGCCGACCAGATGGTGGTTTCCGTCGGGCCGTAGAGGTTCCACACTTCACCGCCGAGGGCGAGCATGCGCACGGCCAGTTCCTGGGGCAGCGCCTCGCCACCGCACAGGCATTTGCAGCCGCGCAAACCCTGGGCGTGCTCGTTGTCCAGCAACATGCGCCAGGTCGACGGCGTGGCCTGCACCACGTTGACCTGCTCGGCCGCGATCAGCGCCAACACCGCGTACGGGTCCTGGGCGACGTGCTGGCCGGTCAGCACGATGCACGCGCCGACCATCAGCGGCACGTAGATTTCCAGGCCGAAAATATCGAACGAGAACGTGGTCAGCGACAACGCCCGGTCCTGGGCCGTCATGCCCGGCGCCTGGGCCATGCTCGCGACGAAGTTGGTCAGCGCGCCGTGGCGCACCATCACACCCTTGGGCTTGCCGGTGGAGCCGGAGGTGTAGATCGCGTAGGCCAGGTGCTCCGCATCCAGGCGCGGCGCCGGCGCGTCGCAGGCATAGCCGTCGAGCCAGTCACCCTCCTGGTCCAACACCAACGTATTCACACCACCGCCCCCTGTAGGAGCGAGCTTGCTCGCGATGAGGCCCTCACCGCCAACATCAATATTGACTGAACCACCGCTATCGCGAGCAAGCTCGCTCCCACAGGACAGCGGTAGCTGGTCGAGCAGCGAACTTTGGGTCAGCAGCAGCTCGATGCCGCTGTCTTCGATCATGTAGGCCAGGCGGTCCTGGGGGAACGCCGGGTCCAGCGGCAGGTAGGCGCCGCCGGCCTTGAGGATCGCCAGCAGGCCTACCAGCATGTGCGCGCTGCGTTCCACGGCAATGCCGACCAGGACATCCGGGCCCACGCCGAGGCTTTGCAGCTTGCCCGCCAACTGATTGGCCCGGGCATTGAGTTGGCCGTAGCTCCAGCGCTCGCCGTCGATCACCAGCGCCGGGGCGTCCGGGGTGCAGGCCGCTTGTCTTTCGAACAGTTGATGAACAAAACCCGCCTCGGGCGCCGGCGTCGGGCTGCGCTGGCCGTTGTCGAGCTGGGCCTGGCGCTCGACCGCGTCGAGCAACGGCAATTCACCGATGCGCTGCGCCGGGTCGGCCACGATCGCCCGCAACAGGTTCTGCCAATGCCCGGCCAGGCGCGCAATCGTCTCGGCGCCAAACAGGTCGGTGGCATAGATCAGCCCTGCCGAAAGCCCTTCACTGTGCTCCACGGTTTCCAGGGTCAGGTCGAATTGCGCCGTGTGCGAATCCCAGCGCAGTTCCTCGACTTTCAACGCTCCGACCGGCCCCTCGCCCGCCGGGCCTTGGGTCCGGTGGTTGAACATCACTTGGAACAGCGGGCTGTGGCTCAGGTTGCGCTCAGGCTGCAACGCCTCGACCAGTTGCTCGAACGGCAGCTCCTGATGAGCCTGGGCGCCCAGGGCTGTCTGCTTCACTTGTTGCAGCAAGGCGCCAAACGAATCCTGGCTCTGGACATCGCTGTCCAGTACCTGGGTGTTGACGAAAAAGCCGATCAGGCGCTCGGTCTCGACCCGGTTGCGGTTGGCCGTCGGCACGCCGACGCGAATATCGTTCTGGCCGCTGTAGCGATGCAGCAGCGCCTGGAACGAGGCCAGCAGGAGCATGAACAGGCTGACGCCTTCACGCTGGGCCATGTGCTTGAGATCGCCGGCCAGTACCGCGTCGATGGCCAGTTCCAGCCGCGCGCCGCGATAGCTCATCACCGCCGGACGCGGGAAGTCGGTCGGCAGTTCCAACACGGGTTGCTGGCCGCCCAGGCGTGCGGTCCAGTATGCCAACTGACGCTCGCGCTCACCCGCTTCCATCCAGTGCCGCTGCCAGATGGCGTAGTCGGTGTACTGGATCGGCAGCGCCGGCAATTGCGGCGCGCGGCCCTGGCTGAAGGCGGCGTAGCCGTTGACCAGTTCCTCGACCATCACCTGCATCGACCAGCCATCGGCCACGATGTGGTGCAAGGTCACGATCAGCACATGATCATCCGCCGCCAACCGCAGCAGGCGCGTGCGCAGCAGCGGCCCCTGTTGCAGGTCGAAGAGCTGGCGGGTTTCCCCTTCGATCAACTGGCGCAGCTGCGTCTCGTCCGGCAACCGTTCCAGGGTGTCTGCCTGCAAACGCACCGGCGCCGCCGCGTGCACCTGCTGCACCACCTGCTCGCCATGGGTCTGGAAGGTGGTGCGCAGGCTCTCGTGCCGGGCCACCAACGCGGTGAAACTCTGCTCCAGCGCAGCGATGTCCAGCGGCCCGCGCAAGCGCAGGGCCGTGGGCATGTGGTAGGCCGCGCTCTCGGGGTCCAACTGCCACAGGAACCATTGGCGCTCCTGGGCAAACGACAACGACAGTGTGTCGAACTCGGCACTGACAGGCGGGATCGGCAGGTTCGCCGGGGAAACGTTCTCTTCGAGCATCTTCTGCAAGTACAAGCGACGTTTTTCCAGCGGCAGCGTTATGAAGCGCCTGGCAATACGTTGTGCGACAGCGGTGTCCATCAAACCTCCTCAAATTCATCGAGCAGCGCTTCAAGCTTGCTCAATTTCGACGTACTCATGGGTTCGCCGGCAGGCTCGAGTTGCGCCACGAACGCGCCGAGTACCGGGAATTGGAAAATCAGTTGCGGGGTCAAGGTCAGGCCCAGCTCCAGTTGCAGGCGCGAGACCACGCTCACCACCAGCAGCGAATGCCCGCCCAGCTCGAAGAAGTCGTCGCCCAGCCCGACCTGCTCGACCTTGAGCACGTCTTGCCAGATGGCCGCGACCCGGCATTCGAGGTCGCTCTGCGGTGCCAGGTATGCCGGCTGCAGGGCACGGGTGTCCGGTGCCGGCAAGGCCTTGCGATCAAGCTTGCCGTTGGGGGTCAGCGGCAAGCGGTCGAGGAACACCCAATGGGTCGGCACCATGAAGTCCGGCACCTGGGCCGCCAGTCGCGCCTTGAGCCGGTCGCCCAGGCTGCCCTGGTCAAGAGGGCTGTCCTGGCCGACCAGATAGGCCACCAGGTTCGGCCCGCTCACGTCGTCCCGCGCCAGCACCACCGCATCGCGCACATCGGCATCGGCCTGCAGGCGCGCTTCGATTTCCCCCAGTTCGATACGCAGGCCACGGATCTTCACTTGATGGTCGATCCGGCCGAGGTACTCGATCACCCCGTCGGCGCCATAACGGGCCAGGTCACCGGTGCGATACAGGCGGCCGCCCGGGGCTGGCGCGAACGGATCGGGAATGAAGCGCTCGGCGCTCAGTGCCGGTCGTTGGTGGTAACCACGGGCCAGGGAATCACCGGCGATGTGCAACTCGCCGACGGCGCCCACGGCGCAAGGCTGTAGCGCCGCGTCCAGCACGTAGGTGCGCACGTTATCGATGGGACGGCCAATGGCGATGATCCGCTCGGCGTCGTCTTCGCTGCCGCGCACCACCGCATGGCTGCTGGTGTCGATGGTCGCTTCGGTCGGGCCATACAGGTTGCGCAGTTCGCCATCGAACAGCGCCATGACCTGGCGCGACAGGTGCACGCTGAGGGCTTCGCCACCGCACAGCAGCAGGCGCAAGGAGGCCAGTTGCGCGCGGGTCGCCAGTGGCAGCAAGGCCTGCAACAGCGAGGGCGCCATTTGCAGCACGCTGATGCGCCACCGCGCCACGTCGGCCCAGAGGGTGGTCAGGTCGAGGTTCAGGTGCGGGCTGGCGAGCACCAGTTGCGCGCCACTCATCAACGGCAGCCAGAACTCCCAGACCGAGGCATCGAAACTGATCGCGGTTTTTTGCAGGACGCGGTCGGCGGCCGTCAGTTTCAGGCAACCCTGCATCCACGCCATGTGGTTGCTCAGGGCGGCATGGCGAAGGGTCACGCCCTTGGGCTTGCCGGTGGAGCCGGAGGTGTAGATCACATAAGCGAGGTGATCGCCGTCGATGGCCACGCCAGGGTCGCGCTCGCTGTAGCCGGCCAGCCATTGCCCGGGCTGATCCAACAGCAGCGCGGCCACGGCAGCGTCGCCGAACAGCGGCAGCACATCGGTCTCGGTGAGCAGCAAGGCGATGCCGCTGTCCTCGACCATGTACGCCAGGCGATCCCGGGGATAGGCCGGGTCCAGTGGCACGTAGGCGCCGCCGGCCTTGAGCACCGCCAGCAAGCCGACGACCATCTGCACGCTGCGCGACAGCGCCAGGCCCACCAGCACGTCGGGGCCGATGCCGCGCTCGATCAAGCCATGGGCCAGGCGATTGGCCCGGGCATTGAGCTGGGCGTAGGTGAGCGTCTCCTGCTCGCTGACCAGGGCGACCGCGTCGGGGGTGCTTCGGACCTGGGCCTCGATCCATTGATGGATCGGGCGCCGAGGCGGCTCCAACACCGAGGTGGCGTTCCAGTCGTGCAGCAGCCTCGCGCGGGCCACCGTGTCCAGCAATTGGATGTCGCCCACGCAACCGCCGGCCGGCAGGCTCACCATCTGCGCGAGCACGTGTGCCACCTGCTCAGCCAGGCGCTCGACGGTGTGTGTAGGGAAAGCAGCATGGGCATAGGTGAAGTGCAGGCTCAGGATGTCAGTTAGATTGACGGCCAGGGTCAACGGGAAATTAGTCTGTTCCTGGCTGGCCACGCTGCCGAAGCTCAAGCCCGAGGGCGCCTGCTCTTGCAGGGCTTGGGACACGGGGTAGTTTTCGAACACCAGCAAGGTGTCGAACAGACCGTCACCGCCCTGCCCGGCCCAGCGCTGGATCTCGAACAGCGGCGTGTGCTCGTGCTCGCGCAAGGCCACGTTCTGGCCCTGGATCTGTTGCAGCAGTGCGCTCAGCGCTTGCTCCGGGCGCGGGCTGGCGATCACCGGCAAGGTGTTGATGAACAGGCCGATCTGCTGCTCAACCCCCTTGAGCTCGCTCGGACGTCCCGACACGGTGGCGCCGAAGGCCACGGTGGCGTGCCCGGTGTAGTGCTGCAGCAGCAACAGCCAGGTCGCCTGGACGACGGTGTTGAGGGTGACTTTCTGCTGGCGGGCGAACTCGCTCAAGCGTTGGGTCTGCTGGGGCGTCAGGTCGTGATAGTGGCTGGCGTGGCTGCTTTCCGACGTCGATTGCAGCGGCGCGACACGGGGCTCGGCCAGACGGGTCGGCGCCTCCAGGCTGTGCAATTGCCCCAGCCAGAAGGTTTCGCTGGCCTGGGCGTCGCGGCCTTGCAGCCAGGCGATGTAGTCCCGATAGCGCCCGGCCGGGCGTGGCAAGGCCTGGCCGTCGTAGCGTTGCAGCACCTCGCCGAGCAACTGGGAGTTGCTCCAGCCGTCCATCAAGATGTGGTGATGGGTGTAGATCAGGTGATATCGCTGCTCAGCGGTACGCACCAGCACCAGGCGCAGCAACGGTGCGCAGGCCAGATCGAAACCCTGCTCGCGTTCGGCGTCCGCCAGTTCGGCCAGGGCCTGGCCGACATCGGTGCGGGCGCTCCAGTCCAGCGAGGTGAACGGCACGCGCACCTGCTTGTGCACCACTTGCACCGGGCGCTCGCTGCCCTGCCAGATAAAACTGCTGCGCAGGCTGTCATGGGCATCGACCGCCGCTTGCCAGGCCGCCTCGAAACGCCGTGGGTCGAGGCCTTCGATGTCCAGGCACATCTGGTTGATGTACTGGCCGCTGCCCGCTTCGTACAGGCTGTGGAACAACATGCCCTGCTGCATCGGCGCCAGCGGGTAAAGGTCTTCCACCCCGCGTGCCGACAACGCCAGGCCATCGAGTTGTGCCTGGGTCAAGCCGGCCAGGGGGAAATCCGCCGGCGTCATGCCCTGGCTCGTCGGGTCGCAGCAATGGGCGATCAACAGCGCCAGCTCACGTGCGTAGTCATCGGCCAAGCCCTGGATGGTCGCCGGCTCGAACTGTTGCGCACTGAACGTCCAGCCCAACCGCAGTGCGCCATCGAACACCTGGCCATTGAGCGTCAGCCAATTGCCCAGGGCGGTCAGCGGGCTCTGCTCGTCGCCGGCGCTTTCGCTGGCCGGGCTGAACAAGGCGCCTTGGGCCTGATCGAAACTGCCGTCGAACTGACCAAGGTAATTGAAGGTGATGCGCGGCACCGGCAACGCCTCCAGGGCCGCCCGACTGGCGTCGTCGCCCAGGTAACGCAGGGCACCGAAGCCCACGCCTTTGTCGGGAATCGTCCGCAGCCCTTGCTTGATCGACTTGATCGAATCCGCCAGTTCCACCGCCGGCGACAACCGGACCGGGAACAGGCTGGTGAACCACCCCACCGTGCGGGTCAGGTCGACATTGGCGAATAGCTCTTCGCGACCATGGCCTTCGAGCTGGAGCAACAGGCTGTCGTGGCCGGTCCAGCGGCAGATCACCCGGGCCAGGGCCGTGAGCAACAGGTCGTTGACCTGGGTGCGATAGGCCGCTGGCGCCTCTTGCAGCAACTGCCGGGTCAAGTGCGCATCCAGCCGCGTGTGAACGGTGACGGCCTCGCGATTTTGCCCGATCGCCTCGGGGTCGAGGCACGGCAGGTCGGTCGGCGCGTCGCGCAGCTGCCCTTGCCAGTAGGTCAATTGCCGCTGCAGTTGCGCGCTGCGCGCATGGGCCTGCAACTGCTCGGCAAACACCTTGACCGAACTGGTCTTGGCCGGCAGTTGCAGCGCTTGGCCGGCGAGCAGTTGCTGGTAGGCAGTTTGCAGGTCGTCGAACAGAATCCGCCACGACACGCCGTCCACCGCCAGGTGATGAACCACCAGCAACAGGCGCTGGCTGCCATCGGCCAAGGTCGCCAGGACGCCGCGCAACAGCGGCCCGGCGTGCAGGTCGAGACTGCGCTGGGCCTGATTGGCGAGGGTTTCCAGCGCCCTGGCATCGGCCACCTCACGCTGCCACAGCAAACCCTTGCCCGCCCAAGCCTGTTGTTGCGCCGCCACCTCACGGTGCTCGGCGCGCCAACCTTCGGCGGTTTCATTGAAGGACAAACGCAAGGCGTCGTGGTGCAGCACCAACGCCTGCAAGGCCTGCTCCACCACGGACGCTTGCAACGGGCTGGCCGGTTTCAGCAGCACCGACTGGTTGTAGTGGTGACGCTCGGCAATCGCCTCGGCGAAAAACGCCTGCTGGATCGGCAACAGTGGCGTCGACCCTTGGCTCGGCGCCTGATCGATGCCCGGTGCCTGTCCCCCGGTCTGGGCGACGCTCGCCAGCGTCTGTACGGTCTGGTGCTGGAACAAATCCTTGGGAGTAAAACGGATGCCCGCCTGACGGGCGCGGCTGACCACCTGGATGGAGACAATCGAGTCGCCGCCCAGCTCGAAGAAGTTATCGCTAAGCCCTACCCGCTCCACCTTGAGCACGTCCTGCCAGATCGCCGCGATCTGTTGCTCCAGCTCACTTTGCGGCGCCACGTAGTCCTGCTGGACCTGGCTGGCGTCGGCGGTCGGCAAGGCCTTGCGGTCGAGCTTGCCGTTGGCGGTCAGTGGCCATTGCTCGAGGAACAGCAGGTGCGTCGGCACCATGTAGTCCGGCAGGTCGGCCTTGAGCTGGGCCTTGATCTGCTCACGCAGGCCGGCGGCGTCTTCGGTGGCGTGGGCCGGGATGACGTAAGCCACCAGTTGCTGGCCGCTCGGCCCTTCCTGGGCCAATACCAGCGTTTCGCGCACCGACGCCAGGGCGTTCAGGCGCGCTTCGATTTCGCCCAGTTCGATGCGGAACCCGCGGATCTTCACTTGATGGTCGATGCGACCGACGTACTCGATCACGCCATCGCTGCGGTACTGCGCCAGGTCGCCGGTGCGGTACAAGCGTGCGCCGCTTGCGCCGAACGGATCGGGGATGAACCGCAACGCAGTGAGGTCGCCACGGTTCAAATAGCCACGGGCCAGACCGGCACGACCGACGTACAGCTCACCGATGCAGCCTTTCGGCACCGGATTCAAATCACCGTCCAGCAGGTACCACGACAGGTCGGCAATCGGCTCGCCAATCGGGCTGCTGGCGTCCTGTTCCAGGTCCGCCAGCGACAGCGGACGGTAGGTCACGTGCACGGTGGTTTCGGTGATGCCGTACATGTTGATCAATTGCGGGGCTGCGTCGCCGTACTTGTCGAACCACGGGCGCAGAGTCTTGACGTCGAGCGCCTCGCCGCCGAACACCACGTAGCGCAGGGCGTTGGCCCGATCATCGGCGCAAGCCTCGTGCATCAATTGCTTGAATGCCGAGGGCGTCTGGTTGAGTACCGTCACCCCGGCCTCACAGAGCAGTTCGTGGAACTGCTGCGGTGAACGGCTGATGTCGTAGGGCACGATCAACAACTCGCCGCCGTGCAGCAACGCACCAAAAATTTCCCAGACCGAGAAGTCGAACGCGTAGGAATGGAACAGGCTCCAGACATCTTCCGCGCCAAAGTTGAACCACGGCTCGGTGGCCTCGAACAGGCGCAGCACGTTGTGGTGCGGCAGCAAGGTGCCCTTCGGGTTGCCGGTGGAACCGGAGGTGTAGATCACGTAGGCGAGGTTCGCCGCGTCCATCACTACGTGCGGATCACTGTCGGTGAAGGCGCTGACGTCGGCGTCCAACAGCAGCGTCTGCACGCCATCCGGCACCGGCAACTGATCGACCAGGGCCGCTTGGGTCAGCAACAGTTGAATGCCGCTGTCCTGCATCATGTAGGCCAAACGATCCTGGGGATAAGTCGGGTCCAGTGGCACATAGGCACCGCCAGCCTTGAGGATCGCCAGCAGGCCCACCAGCATGTCGAAACCGCGCTCGGCGGCCAATCCCACCAGCACATCCGGGCCAACACCGTGGGCGATCAACTGATGGGCGCGGCGGTTGGCCTGGGCGTTGAGCTCGCCGTAGGTCAGGGTTTGGGCGTTGCAACGCAGAGCAACGGCATCAGGACGCAAGCGCGCCTGTTCGGCAATGCGCTGATGCAGGCAGGCCTCGCCTGGGAAGCTGTTCGGCGCCGGGTTCCATTGGGCGATGTGTTGCTGTTGCTCGGCAGCCGTCAGCAGCGGCAGTTCACCGATGCGCTGGCGCGGATCGGCGACGATGCCGTGCAGCAGGTTCAGCCAGTGATCGGCCAGGCGTTGCACAGTACTGGCGTCGAACAAGTCAGTGGCATAGGTCAGCGCCGCACCGAGTTCACCCTCGGCTTCCAGGGTGTCGAGGGTCAGGTCGAACTGGGCGGTCTGGCTTTCCCAGTCCTGGGCCTTGATGACCAGCCCGGGCAACGCCGGCAATGCCTGGCGAGCAACGCTCTGGTGGTTGTACAGCACCTGGAACAACGGGCTGTGGCTCAAGTTTCGCTCAGGCCGCAGCGCCTCGACCAGTTGCTCGAACGGCAGGTCCTGATGGGCCTCGGCGCCGATGGCCGCCTGTTTGACCTGCGCCAGCAACGCACTGAAGCGCTGCTGCGGATCGACCTCGGCCTTGAGCACCTGGGTGTTGACGAAAAAGCCGATCAGCCCTTCGGTTTCCACCCGGTTGCGGTTGGCGATGGGCACGCCGACACGAATGTCCGACTGGCCGCTGTAGCGATGCAGCAAGGCCTGGAACGACGCCAGCAAGACCATGAACAACGTGCTGCCTTCGCGCTGGGCCAGTTGTCGCAGCTGTTGGCCCAGGGCCTGGGGCAGGTCGATAGCCAGGCGTGCACCGGCAAAGCTCTGCCGGGTCGGGCGCGGCCGGTCGGTGGGCAGCGCCAGCAACGGCTGCTCGCCCCCCAGCACATCGGTCCAGTACGCCAGTTGCCGTTCCCGTTCGCCGGCGTCCATCCACTGACGCTGCCACACCGCGTAATCGGCATACTGGATCGGCAGCTCGGCCAATGCCGGGGACTCACCCTGGCTGTACGCGGCATAACCCTGGATCAGTTCCTGCACCAGCAATTGCATCGACCAGCCATCGGAGACGATGTGGTGTTGGGTCAGCACCAGCACATGCTCGTCGGCCGCCACCCGCAGCAGGCCGACCCGCAGCAGCGGGCCGTTTTGCAGGTCGAATGGCTGGGCGATCTGCTGGCGGACAAAGGCCTGGATCTGTTCATTGCCGCCGTCGAGAATCTGCGGAATCACCACCGGGTTCATCTGCCCGTGAATGACTTGGAACGCTTGCTCATCGACCTGGACGAAGGTGGTGCGCAGGCTCTCATGGCGCTGCACCAGGGCGGCGAAACTCTGTTGCAAGGCCTGCAGGTCCAGGGCGCCCTGAATCCGCAGCGCCGTCGGAATGTGGTACGCCGCGCTGTGGGGCTCCATCTGCCAGAGGAACCACTGACGTTGCTGAGCGTAGGACAGTGGCCGTTGCGCCGGGTCCCGGGAAAGACGCGGGATGCTCGCCGGCCGCGCCACGTCGCTGTCCACCAGAGCGGCCACACAGGCCTCAAGGCTGGCGTTCTCGAACAGCTGGCGCAGTTGCAGGTTCAGGCCGAGGGCCTGGCGAATGCGCGAGACCATCTGTGTCGCCAGCAGCGAATGGCCGCCCAGCTCGAAGAAGTTATCGCTAAGCCCTACCCGCTCCACCTTGAGCACGTCCTGCCAGATCGCCGCGATCTGTTGCTCCAGCTCACTTTGCGGCGCCACGTAGTCCTGCTGGACCTGGCTGGCGTCGGCGGTCGGCAAGGCCTTGCGGTCGAGCTTGCCGTTGGCGGTCAGTGGCCATTGCTCGAGGAACAGCAGGTGCGTCGGCACCATGTAGTCCGGCAGGTCGGCCTTGAGCTGGGCCTTGATCCGGTCACGCAAACCGGCTTGCCCCTCGCGGGGATCTGCCGGGATCACATAGCCCACCAGTTGCTGGCCGCTCGGCCCTTCCTGGGCCAATACCAGCGTTTCGCGCACCGACGCCAGGGCGTTCAGGCGCGCTTCGATTTCGCCCAGTTCGATGCGGAACCCGCGGATTTTCACTTGATGGTCGATGCGACCGACGTACTCGATCACGCCATCGCTGCGGTACTGCGCCAGGTCGCCGGTGCGGTACAAGCGTGCGCCGCTGTCGCCGAACGGATCGGGGATGAAGCGCAACGCAGTGAGGTCGCCACGGTTCAAATAGCCACGGGCCAGGCCGGCGCGACCGACGTACAGCTCACCGATGCAGCCTTTCGGCACGGGGTTGAGGTCGCCATCCAGCAGGTACCACGACAGGTCGGCAATCGGCTCGCCGATGGGGCTGCTGGCGTCCTGTTCCAGGTCCGCCAGCGACAGCGGACGGTAGGTCACGTGCACGGTGGTTTCGGTGATGCCGTACATGTTGATCAGTTGCGGAGCCGCGTCGCCGTACTTGTCGAACCACGGGCGCAGGACCTTGACATCCAGGGCCTCGCCGCCGAACACCACGTAGCGCAGGGCGTTGGCTCGGTCATCAGCGCAAGCCTCGTGCATCAATTGCTTGAATGCCGACGGCGTCTGGTTGAGCACGGTCACCCCGGCCTCACAGAGCAGTTCGTGGAACTGCTGCGGCGAACGGCTGATGTCGTAGGGCACGATCAACAGTTCGCCGCCGTGGAGCAGCGCACCAAAAATCTCCCACACCGAGAAGTCGAACGCGTAGGAATGGAACAGGCTCCAGACATCTTCCGCGCCAAAGTTGAACCACGGCTCGGTGGCCTCGAACAGGCGCAGCACGTTGTGGTGCGGCAGCAAGGTGCCCTTGGGGTTGCCGGTGGAACCGGAGGTGTAGATCACGTAGGCGAGGTTCGCCGCGTCCATCACTACGTGCGGATCACTGTCGGCAAAGGCGCTGACATCGGCGTCCAGCAGCAGCGTCTGCACGCCATCCGGCACCGGCAATTGATGGACCAGGGCCGCTTGGGTCAGCAGCAAGCGGATGCCGCTGTCCTGCATCATGTAGGCCAGACGATCCTGGGGATAAGTCGGGTCCAGCGGCACATAGGCACCGCCGGCCTTGAGGATCGCCAGCAAGCCCACCAGCATGTCGAAACCGCGCTCGGCGGCCAGCCCCACCAGCACATCCGGGCCAACACCGTGGGCGATCAACTGATGGGCGCGGCGGTTGGCCTGGGCGTTGAGCTCGCCGTAGGTCAGGGTTTGGGCGTTGCAACGCAGAGCAACGGCATCAGGACGCAAGCGCGCCTGTTCGGCAATGCGCTGATGCAGGCAGGCCTCGCCCGGGAAGCTGCGCGGCGCCGGGTTCCATTGGGCGATGTGTTGCTGTTGCTCGGCGGCCGTCAGCAGCGGCAGTTCACCGATACGTTGGCGGGGATCGGCGACGATGCCGTGCAGCAGGTTCAGCCAGTGTTCGGCCATGTGTTGCACGGTGCTGGCGTCGAACAGGTCGGTGGCGTAGCTCAGGGACGCGGCCAGCTCACCGTCGGTCTCGTGGGTGTCGAGGGTCAAGTCGAACTGGGCGGTGTGGGAACGCCAATCCAGGCTCTCGACCTGCAACCCCGGCAGTTGCAGGGCTTGAGCCACGCCGCTGCTCTGGTGGTTGAACATCACTTGGAACAGCGGGCTGTGGCTCGCCTGTCGCTGCGGTGCCAGTGCCTGCACCAGTTGCTCGAACGGCAGGTCTTGATGGGCTTGCGCCCCCAGCGAAGCCTGCTTGACCTGGGCCAGCAATTGCTCGAACGGCAAGTCGCCCCGCACCTGGGCATTGAGCACCTGGGTGTTGACGAAAAAGCCGATCAGGCCCTCGGTTTCTGGGCGGTTGCGGTTGGCGACCGGTACACCGACGCGGATGTCCGACTGGCCGCTATAGCGGTGCAACAAGGCCTGGAACGAAGCCAGCAAGACCATGAACAACGTCGAGGCTTCGCGCTGGGCCAGGTGTTTCAGGCCCTGGGTCAGCCCGGCGTCGAAGCGCAGGTCCAGGCGTGCGCCGCGATGGCTCTGCACCGCCGGGCGCGGGCGGTCCGTCGGCAACGGCAGGACTTCGCCGCCATCGCCCAGCCGTTCGGTCCAGTAGGCCAGTTGCCGCTCCAGCTCACCGGCCTCCATCCATTTGCGCTGCCAGATCGCATAGTCGGCGTACTGGATCGGCAAGGCTGCCAGGGTCGGCGCCTGACCGCTGCGGTGGGCGGCATAGAGCTGGACCAGGTCGTTGACCATGATCCGAGCGGACGCGCCATCGCAAATGATGTGGTGCTGGGTCAGCACCAGCACATGGTCGTCGGCGGCCAGTTGCAGCAGCTTGACCCGCAGCAGTGGCCCTTGCTGCAGGTCGAACAGCCCGGCGATTTCGTCATCGATCAGGGCTGTGAGCGCGGACTCGTCCAACACCACCACCGGTTCGATCGCCAGGCTCAAACGCCCCTGCACCACTTGTCGGGGCCCTTGTGCGCTGTCGACGAACACCGTGCGCAGCACGTCGTGACGGGCCAGCAAGGCGTCGAAGCTGCGTTGCAGCGCAGGCAGGTCGAGGGCGCCGCGCAGGCGCAGCGCCGTGGGCACATGGTAGGCGGCGCTGTGGCGGTCCAGTTGCCAGAGGAACCACTGGCGTTCCTGGGCGCAGGACAGGTCGAGGGTCTCGAACTCGTCGCGCATCGCCGGGATCGGCAACGTCGCCAGGCTCATGTTTTTGCTGTGCAGCTTGTGCAGGAACGCTTGCCGTTGGGCGAGCGGTAAACGGATGAATCGCTGAACCAGAGACAGGTTATCGAGCTGAGTCATTCAAAGGGTCTCCAGGTCTGCCAGGAAGTCATGCATCTCACTCAGGTCTGCACTGGAGTGAGGCGTCAGGTGGGCCGCCAGTTGTGCGGCGTAGTCGGCCAGGGACGTGGTGCTGAACAGCAAGTCCAGGGGCACCGCGGCGCCCTGTTCCATTTGCAGGCGCGCCGTCGCTTGCGTCGCCAGCAGGGAATGCCCACCCAGTTCAAAGAAGTTGTCGTCGCGCCCTACCCGTTCGAGCTTGAGCACGTCTTGCCAGATGTCGGCGATGCCCTGTTCGAGCGTGCCCTGTGGCGCCACGTAGGCACGCAGCAGTTTCTGGGCGTCCGGCAGCGGCAGGGCCTTGCGGTCGAGCTTGCCGTTGGGGGTCAACGGGAAACGTTCGAGCAGCAGCCAGTGCGCCGGCATCATGTAGTCGGGCAGCAAGGGCGCGAGCTGCGCCTTGAGGGCTTCGCGCAGGGCCGTGGGTTCGGCAGTCTCTGGATCGGTGGCCACCAGGTACGCCACCAACTGCAGGCCGCCCGGCCCGGGTTGTGGCACCACCACGGCTTCGCGGATCGCTTCCTGGGCCAGCAGGCAGGCTTCGATTTCCCCCAATTCGATGCGGAAGCCGCGGATCTTCACCTGATGGTCGACCCGACCGATGTACTCGATCACGCCGTCGCCACGCTGGCGCGCCAGGTCGCCGGTGCGGTACACCCGCGCGCCATTGCCGAACGGGTCCGGCAGGAATCGCTCGGCGGTCAGCGCCGCCCGGTGGTGGTAACCCCGGGCCAGGCCGTCGCCGCCAATCAACAGTTCGCCGATCAGCCCGACCGGGTTCGGCGCGAAGTGATCGCCGACGATGTACAGCGACGTGTTGGCGATCGGTCGGCCGAGGTACGGCACGCGTTGCTCTTGAGTCAAGCGGTAGGCCGCCGACCAGATGGTGGTTTCGGTCGGGCCATACAGGTTCCAGACCTCGCCGGCGACGTCGAGCAACCGCTCGGCCAGATCCTCGGCCAACGCCTCGCCACCGCACAGGCATTTGCGCCCGGCCAACAAACCGGACGCCGGGTGGTCGAGCAACATGCGCCAGGTCGAGGGCGTGGCCTGGACCACACTGACCTGTTGCCGGTCGATGGTCTTGAGCAGCGCTTCGGGGTCGTGGGCACTCTGCTTGTCCACCAGCACCACGCAGGCACCGCTCAACAGCGCGCCGTAGAGTTCCAGGCCGAAGATGTCGAACGAGAACGTGGTCAGCGACAGCACCCGGTCACGGGCGGCGATGCCCGGTTCACGGGCCATGCTGGCGACAAAGTTCACCAGCGCTTCATGACGCACCATCACGCCCTTGGGCTTGCCGGTGGAACCCGAGGTGTAGATGGCGTAGGCCAGGTGCTCCGCATCCAAGCGCGTCGCCGGCGCCTCGCCGGCATAACCGCCGAGCCAGCCCCTCTCCTGATCC
The DNA here is from genome assembly GCF_900115235.1 of Pseudomonas sp. NFACC24-1. NCBI lineage: Bacteria > Pseudomonadati > Pseudomonadota > Gammaproteobacteria > Pseudomonadales > Pseudomonadaceae > Pseudomonas > Pseudomonas sp. NFACC24-1. The sequence goes on along the minus strand of NZ_FOVS01000011.1, from coordinate 25,884 downwards.
AACACCAATGTCTTGACGCCAACCCCACCCCCTGTGGGAGCGAGCTTGCTCGCGATAGCGTCGGCACACTCGACATCATCATCGACTGAACCACCGCCATCGCGAGCAAGCTCGCTCCCACAGGACAGTGGTAGCTGGTTGAGCAGCGAACTTTGGGTCAGCAGCAGCTCGATGCCGCTGTCTTCGATCATGTAGGCCAAGCGATCCTGGGGGAACGCCGGGTCCAGCGGCAGGTAGGCGCCACCGGCCTTGAGGATCGCCAGCAAGGCGACAATCATGTCCACCCCACGCTCCAGCGCCACACCGACCAACCGATCGGGCCCCACGCCCTGTTCGATCAAGCGATGGGCCAGGCGGTTGGCCCGGACATCGAGTTCGGCATAGCTCAGCACCTGATCGGCGAACACCAGCGCCGTGGCATCCGGCGTCTGCCGGGCCTGGGCCTCGAACAGCCGATGGACGCAACGCGCCTGGGGATATTCCGCCGTGGTGGCGTTCCAGCCTTGCACGTGCTGGCGGGTTTCGCCCTCGTCGAGCACGCTCAGTTCGCCCAGGGGCCGTTGCCCGGCGTCGATCATTTGCAGCAGCAAGCGTTGCAGGTGCACGCCGATCTGCTCGACCGAGGCCTCGGTGAAACGCGCGCACTGGTAGCTGAACTGCACTGCCAGCTCGGCACCGAGGCTGACCAGCAGGGTCAGCGGGTAGTTGGTCTGTTCCAGGTTGTCCACTGCACCGAAACGCAAGCCTTCAGGCGCACCGTGTGCCAAGGCTTCGGAAATCGGGTAGTTCTCGAATACCAGGATGTTGTCGAACAAGGCTTCGCCGCCCAGTCCGGCCCAGCGCTGGATGTCGAACAGCGCCGTGTGCTCGAACTCGCGCAAGGCCAGGTTCTGCGCCTGGACGCTGTGCAGCCAGTCGCCCAGGTCCTGTTCCGGACGCGGGCTTGCAATGACCGGCAAGGTGTTGATGAACAGGCCGATCTGGCCCTCGACGCCCACCAGGTCCGCCGGCCGCCCCGCTACCGTCGCGCCGAACGCCACACTGGCCTTGCCGGTGTAGCGTTGCAACAGCAACAGCCAGGCCGCTTGCACCAGGGTGTTGACGGTGACTTTAGCCTGGCGGGCGAACTCGGCCAGGCGTTGGGTCTGCATCCCATCCAACTGCATGCGGTGATGGCCGTACAGCTTCGCCGAGACGTCCTGTGCCGGGCGCGCAAAAACCTGGGCCAGGCGCACCGGCTCATCCAGCGTGCGCAACTGTTGCGTCCAGAATCCTTCGCCGAGGCTCGCGTCCTGGCGTTGCAGCCAGGCGATGTAATCGCGATAACGGCCAGTCGGGCGGGCCACGCTGTCGCCGCGGTAATGCTGCAACACTTCGCCGAGCAACTGCGCGCTGCTCCAGCCATCCATCAGGATGTGATGGTTGGTGTAGATCAGGTGATGCCGATCCGTGCCGGTGCGCACCAGCACCAGGCGCATCAACGGCGCCTGGGTCAGGTCCACACCTTGGGCCCGTTCTTCATCGGCGAGGGTTTGCAAGGCGTCGTCGATATCCGTCCGCCCGCTCCAGTCGAGCACACGGAACGGCACCTCGACCTGACGCTGGACGATTTGCACCGGCTGCTCCAGGTCGCCCTGCCAGAAAAACCCGGTACGCAGAATGTCGTGGACATCGACCACCGCCTGCCAGGCGGCGCGGAAACGCTGGGGATCGACGCCCTCCACGTCGAGGCGCATCTGGTTGATGTAATCGCCACTGCCCTGGCCGAGCAAGGAATGAAACAGCATGCCCTGTTGCATCGGCGACAGCGGGTAGATGTCGTCGACAGCCTGAGGGTCTCGGACCAATGTGTCCAATTGCGCCTGGGACAGCCGCGCCAGCGGGAAGTCCGACGGCGTCACGCCACGGTGCTGGCTGTCGCAGCAATGGTGGATGAGCGCGGTGAGTTCTTGCAGGTAGTCATCGGCCAGGCGCTGGATGGTCGCGACGTTGAACAGGTCGCCGCTGAAGGTCCAGCTCAAGTCCAGCTCGCCGCCGAAGACTTTGCCGTCCAGCGCCAGTGGACTGCCCAGCGGGCCCTGCATGTTCAGCTCTTCACCGCCATGCTCGGCGGTGGGCACGAACAGGGCATCGTCAGCCGCCGCGAAACTGCCGTCGAACTGGCCGAGGTAGTTGAAGGTCAGTTGCGGCGTCGGCAAGGCCTGCAACGCTTGCCGCGCCGGCGCATCGCCCAGGTGCGCCAGGGCGCCGAAACCGATGCCCTTGTGGGGGATGGCGCGCAGTTGTTCCTTGATCTGCTTCAGCGAAGCACCGAGCTCGGCAGCGGGTGTCAAACGGGCCGGGAACAGGCTGGTGAACCAGCCGACCGTGCGGGTCAGGTCGATGTGTTCGAACAGTTCTTCACGACCGTGGCCTTCGAGTTGCACCAGCACACTGTCGCCGCCGGTCCAGCGCACCATCACCCGCGCCAGGGCGGTGAGCAACAGGTCATTGACCTGGGTGCGATAGGCCGCCGGGGCTTGCTGCAACAGTTGCCGGGTGAGGGACTTGTCCAGTGACGTGCGGACAGTCATGGCCTGAGCCTGTTGCTGACCGCCCTGGGGGTTATCCCATGGCAACGCCGTGGAGGCGCCTTGCAACTGCTGCTGCCAGAAACCCAGTTCGGCCTGCAGGGATGCGCTGTGGGCATAGCCCTGCAACGCTTCGGTCCAGGCCTGGATCGCGCTGGTCTTGGCCGGCAACTGCACGGTGGCGCCGATCAGTGCCTGCCGATAGGCCGTCTGCAAGTCTTCGACGAGGATCCGCCAGGACACCCCGTCGACCACCAGGTGATGCACGATCAGCAGCAAACGCTGGGTGCCATCGGCGAGGTTCGCCAGCACCGCGCGGATCAGCGAGCCGCCGTCCAGTTGCAGGCTGCGCTGGGCCTGATCGCCCAGGACTTGCAGCGCGGCGAGATCGGCGACGTCGGCTTGCCAGACAATCCCGTCGGCCACCCCGTCACGGTAGCGCGCCGTCCAGCCTGCGGCCTGCTCGATGAAGGCCAGGCGCAGGCTGTCGTGGTGCGCGACCAGGGCATCCAAGGCCTGCTCCAGCGCCTGGGCATCCAGCGCTTGGGTCGGCTTGAGCATCACCGACTGGTTCCAGTGATGACGGTCAGGAATCGCCTGGGCGAAGAACCACTGGTGAATCGGCAGCAGCGCCGTTTCGCCGGTGACCGGTCGTTGGTCGATCGCTTGTAGCGCTGCGCCCGTCTGGGCCACCGCCGCCAGCGCCTCGATGGTCTGGTGCTGGAACAAGTCCTTGGGAGTGAAGTGGATACCGGCCTGGCGAGCGCGGCTGACCACCTGGATCGAGACGATGGAATCGCCGCCCAGTTCGAAGAAGTTATCCCGCAGGCCCACTTGCGCGAGCTTGAGCACGTCCTGCCAGATCGACACCAGTTGCTGTTCCAACGGGCTGCGCGGTGCCACGTAGGTTCGCTGCAATTGGCTGACGTCGGGCTTGGGCAGGTTCTTGCGGTCGAGCTTGCCGTTGGGGGTCAGCGGCAGGCGTTCGAGCAGCAGCAGATAGGCCGGAACCATGTGCGCCGGCAAAGTCGCCTTGAGCTGGTCACGCAAGTGCTCGGCGAAAGCCTCACCCACGGACTCATCGGCCACCACATAGGCAACCAGACGCTTGCCGCTGCCAGCAGCCCCTTCCTGGGCCACCACCACCGCTTCGCGAACGCCGTCGAGGGCTTGCAGGCTGGCTTCGACTTCACCCAGTTCGATGCGGAAGCCGCGGATCTTCACCTGGTTGTCGATACGGTCCAGGTAATCGAAGGTGCCATCGACGCGTTGGCGCACCAGATCGCCGGTACGGTAGAGCAAGCCGCCACTGCGGCTGAACGGGTCGGCGACAAACCGTTCGGCCGTCAGGCCCGGACGGTTCAGGTAGCCCCGCGCCAGCCCGGTGCCGCCCAGGTAAAGTTCTCCGGCCATGCCCTGGGGCAACAGGTTCAAGTCAGCGTCGAGCACGTAGGCGCTGCGGTCGCCGATGCGGCTGCCGATGGGTGCATAGGCGGCGCCACATGCCACGTCGCGGCCGGCCTTCCAGATCAACGGGGTGACCACGGTTTCGGTCGGGCCGTAACCGTTGATGATGAAGTCCGGATCGAGGGCGCGCTTGACCCGTTCGAAACTGGCGTTGGGCACCGCATCGCCGCCGAAGCAGTAGATGCGCACTTTCGGCGGGTGGCCCTCGCGCTCGGCGTGCTCGGCCAGTTGTTGCAGGTACACCGGCGGGAACGCCACCACGGTCACGCCGTGCTCGCGCATCGCGTTGTAGGTCTGCTCCGGCGTCCACAGGCTGTCGTCGCGAATCAGCAGTGAAGCACCATGGGTCAGGCTGGTGAGCCAGCGCTCATGGGCACCGTCGAAGGCGAAGGACATGAAGTGGAACTCGCAATCGCTGCCCTGCATTTCATAGCGCTCACCGATGGCCTGGCAGTGCATCGCCAGCGGACCGTGGGCCACGCTCACGCCTTTGGGGTTGCCGGTGGAACCGGAGGTGTAGATCACGTAGGCCAGGTTCTGCGGATCGACCTGAACGGACGGCGCCTCCAGAGGTTGCCGGCTCAAGTCCAGACGATCGAGTTCCAGCACCTGGGCGGCGCCGTCCAGGGGCAACTGCGCCGACACCCGGGAGTCGGTGAGCAACAACGCCAGCCCCGAATCCTCGATCAGGTACGCCAGGCGTTCCCGTGGGTAACTGGTGTCCAGCGGCACATAGGCCGCGCCGGCCTTGAGCACCGCCAACAGCGCGACGATCACCCCTTCGCTGCGCGGCAGGGCCACGCCAACCCGGGTTTCCGGGGCCACGCCACGGGCAATCAAGGCGTGGGCCAACTGGTTGGCGCGTCGGTCGAGGTCGCCATAGCTGAAACGCTGGCCGTCGAAGATCACCGCCGTGGCGTGGGGCTTGAGCGCCGCCAGATCGGCGATGCGCTGATGCACCGCGATGTCGGTCGGGTACGGCTGCGGATGGTTGGCGGCTTGTTGCCGGGCCTGTTCCTCGGCACTGACCAAGGCGATTTGCCCGAGGTTGCGCGCCGCCGACTCGGCGAAGCGTTCCAACAACTGCAACAGCTGCGTGCTGATGCCGTCGATGGCCGCCGGGCTGAAATGCGCCCGGTCGAAACTGTAGTGCAGCGCCAGCGTCTCGCCGAGGGTCACCGCCACGCTCAACGGGTAATGGGTTTGCTCCAGGTGGCTGACTTCACCAAACACCGCGCCCTGATCGACGCCTTCTGCCAGGGCCTGGGCAATCGGGTAGTTCTCGAATACCAGAATGTTGTCGAACAGCGCGTCGCCGCCCTGGCCGGCCCAGCGCTGGATGTCCGCCAACGGCGTGTGCTCGAACTCCCGCAGGCTCAGGTTCTGTGCCTGCACGGCTTGCAGCCAGGCACCGACCGACTGGTCCGGACGTGGCGCGGCGATCACCGGCAAGGTGTTGATGAACAGGCCAACCTGTTGCTCGATGCCCGGCAGATCCGCCGGACGCCCGGCCACGGTGGCACCGAAGGCGACGCTGTCATGGCCGGTGTAGCGTTGCAGCAGCAACAGCCACGCCGCTTGCACCAGGGTGTTGAGGGTGACTTTCTGTTGGCGGGCGAACTGCTCCAGGGCCTGGGTGCGGGTCGCGTCCAGGGTCTGGAAGTGATCGCCATGGCCGCTGTGGATTTCGCTGGCGGACATGACGCGCGCCAACCGCGTCGGCTCTTGCAGGGTGGCCAACTGACCGATCCAGAACGTCTCGCTCAGTTGAGCGTCCTGGCGTTGCAGCCAGGCGATATAGTCGCGGTAACGTCCGACATTGGCCTTGGGCAAGCGACCGCTGTAGCGCTGCAAGACTTCACCCAGCAATTGGGCATTGCTCCAGCCGTCCATCAGGATGTGGTGATGGGTGTAGATCAAGTGCCAGCGCTCGGCCTCGGTCTGCACCAGCACCAGGCGCAGCAACGGTGCCCGGGCCAGGTCGAAGCCCTGACGGCGCTCGGCGTCGGCACATTCATTCAGGGCCTCGGCGAGGTGATCGTGCCCGCGCCAATCGAGGACCGTGAAGGGCAACTCGACCTGGCGATGGACGATCTGCAACGGTTGCTCGAGATCGCCCTGCCAGACAAAACCACTGCGCAGGATGTCCTGGGCGTCGAGGGTGGCCTGCCAGGCGTCGGCGAAGCGCTGTGGATCGAGGCCCTGCACGTCCACGCGCAACTGGTTGATGTATTCCCCTGCCGCCTGCTCGTACAAGGTGTGGAACAGCAAGCCCTGCTGCATGGGTGACAGCGGATAGAGGTCGTCCAACTGCCCGGCGGCCACCGGCAGGCTGTCGAGTTGCGCCTGGCTGATGCGGGCCAGGGGGAAATCCGATGGCGTGGCCTGTGGCGTTTCCTGCGCGCAGCAGTGTTCGATCAACGCCCTCAGTTCAGCGAGGTAGTCAGCGGCCAATGTCTCGATGGTCTGCTGTTTGAACATCCGCTCGCTGAATCCCCAGTTCAGGGACAGCTCGCCGCCATAGACCTGGCCTTCCACCGTCAACCAATTCGCCAGCGGTGCCCGGGCATGTTGCGCCGCGCCACTGCCTTCGCCAGAGGGAACAAACAGCGCGCCGTCGTCGAACTGCCGATCGAACTGGCCCAGGTAGTTGAAGGTGATGCGCGGCGCCGGCATGGCCGCCAGTTCGGCACGCACCGCCGGTTCGCCGAGGTAGCGCAGCACGCCATAACCCAGGCCCTTGTCCGGCACGGCGCGCAGTTGTTCCTTGATGGCCTTGACCGACGCACTCAATGCCGGCGCCGGGCTGAGGCTGACCGGGAACAGGCTGGTGAACCAGCCGACGGTGCGGGTCAGATCAACGCCATCGAACAGCGCTTCACGGCCATGGCCTTCGAGCTGGATCAGCGTGCTGTCCTGGCCGGTCCAGCGGCACACCGTACGAGCCAGGGCCGTCAGCAGCAGGTCATTGACCTGGGTGCGGTAGGCCTTGGGCGCCTGTTGCAGCAGTTGGCGGGTCTGTTCGGCGTCCAGCCGCACTTGCACCTTGCGCTCGTCACACGCCAGCAGCAGGCGCTCGGGGTAATCGCACGGCAAGCCGTTGCCGGCCGGCGCATGACCCTGGGCACGCCAGTAATCGAGACTGCCCATGAACGTTTGCAGATGCCCGTGCAGGTGCGCGGCCCATTGTCCATAAGCGCTGGTCTTGGCCGGCACCTGGATCGCCTGGCCGGCCTGCAGTTGGCGGTAGAACTGCTGCAGATCGTCCAGCAGCACGCGCCAGGAAACACCGTCCACCACCAGGTGATGGATCGCCAGCAACAAGCGCTGGCTGCCGTCGACCATGTCCACCAGCAACGCCCGCAACAGTGGCCCGTCTTCCAGGTCGAGGCTGCGCTGGGCGTCGTCGCACAGAGCGTTGAGTTGTTCGAGCGACGTCGCCTGGCGCTGCCACAACACACTGGCCGCCGACGGCTCGGCATAGGCTTGCTGCCATTGGCCGTTCACCTGGGTAAAGCGCAAGCGCAGGCTGTCATGATGCTCGGCCAAGCGGGCCAGAGCCGAGGCCAATGCCACGGCATCGAGGTGTTCGCCCGGCACCAGCAGCAGTGACTGGTTCCAGTGTTGCCGCTCGGGAATGTCGCGCTCGAAGAACCACTGCTGCACCGGCGTCAACGGCACCGCGCCGCGTGCCAGGCCCTGATCGATCGCCTGGCTGTCGCCGTGGCGCGCTACGAGCGCCAGGCTGCGCAGGGTCTGGTGCTGGAACAGGGCCTTGGGATTGAGCACGATCCCGGCTTGCCGCGCACGGCTGACCACTTGCATGGCGACGATGGAATCACCGCCCAGCTCGAAGAAGTTGTCTTCCAGGCCGATGCTGTCGAGGTTCAGCACGTCCTGCCAGATCGCCGCCAGGGCTTTTTCCATGGGGCTGTGGGGCGCAACGAATTCACGCTGCTGCTCGCTGCCGTCAATGGCCGGCAACGCCTTGCGGTCGAGCTTGCCGTTGGGGGTCAGCGGCAGTTGCGGGAGGAACACCAGATAGGCCGGCACCATGTAGTCCGGCAGGTGTTCGCGCAGGGCAGCCTTGAGGGTTTCGCGCAACTGCACCTGGGCGTCGGCCTCGGTCAGCACCGCGGCCTCGCGCGGGACGATGAAAGCCACCAGTTGCTGGCCGTGCTCGCCATCCTGGGCCAGCACCGCCAATTCGCGCACCTGGGGTTGTTGCAGCAGGCGCGCTTCGATTTCCCCCAGTTCGATACGGAAGCCGCGGACCTTGACCTGATGGTCGATGCGACCGACGTATTGCAAGGCTCCGTCGGCCTGGTAGCGGGTCAGGTCGCCGGTGCGGTACAGGCGTTCGCCGGTTGTGGAAAACGGGTTGGGCACGTATTTCTCGGCGGTCATCGCGGCACGGCCGAGGTAACCACGGGTGATGCCCGCGCCACTCAGGTACAGCTCCGCCGAGACGCCTTGGGGCACCGGTTGCAGGTCGGCGTCCAGCAGATAGCTGGCGGTGTGCTTGAGGGGCCGACCGATGTTCGCCGTGCCGCCGGCGGTGCGCCGGGTCCAGGTGGAATAGGTGGTGTCTTCCGAGGGGCCGTAGAGGTCGTAGACATGCTCTATCCCTTGTGGGAGCGAGCTTGCTCGCGATGGCGCCCCGTCAGTTGGTCCATGGGGGGCTGACCCGCCGCTATCGCGAGCAAGCTCGCTCCCACAGGAAGGGTGTTGTGGGTAAAGCGCATCCACCAGGCTTTGCTTCAGTGGCTCACCAGCGAGGTTGATGATGCGCACGCTGGCCGGGATCTCGCCGCTGCGCTGCAACGCGGCAATCGCCGAGGGCACCGTGTTGATCAGTCGCACCTGATCCCGGGCCGGCAATTGCGGCAACTCCAGGGCATTGCGGGCGATGATCAGCGAGCCGCCGTTGGCCAGGGTCACGAACAGTTCCCACACCGACAAATCGAAGCACACCGACGTGGAGGCGAGTACGCCCTGGATGTCGTCGCGGCTGTAGACCGATCGGGACCAATCGATCAGCGCCAGCACGTTGCGATGGGCAATCGCCACGCCCTTGGGTTGACCGGTAGAGCCGGAGGTGTAGATCACGTAGGCGAGGTTGTCTGGCGTGACGTGGGTGCTCGGTGCATCGAGTGGGTACTGCCCCAGCTCGATCCGATCCAGCATCAGCACGGCGGTTTCGGCCGGCACGTCCAGCGTCGCCGCCACTGCCTGTTCGGTCAGCAAGACCCGGGCGCGGCTGTCGTCGAGCATGTAGGCCACGCGCTCGGCCGGGTAGTCCGGGTCCAGCGGCACGTAGGCGCCGCCGGCCTTGAGCACCGCCAGCAAGGCGATCAGCAGGTGCTCGGAGCGCGGCATCGCCACGCCCACGCGCACTTCCGGGCCCACGCCCAATTCGATGAGTTTATGGGCCAGGCGATTGGCGCGGCCGTCGAGTTCGCTGTAGCTCAGTCGGATGTTGGCGAAGGTCACCGCCAGTGCATTCGGCGCAGCCTGGGCCTGGCGGGCGATCATCTGGTGGATGCACAGCGCCTGGTCGAACGGCGCATCCACCGGGTTCCAGTCATGGATCAGGCGCTGGTACTCATCGGCTTCCAGCAGTGGCAACTCACCGACGAGCGCGTGGCTGTCGGCGACCATGCCGTGCAGCAGCCGTGTCCAGTGCCGGGCCATGCGCTCGACCGTGGCGGCATCAAACAGATCGTTGGCGTAGGTCAGCGCCGCATGCAGTTTGCCGGCCTTTTCCCAGGTGTCGAGAGTCAGGTCGAACTGCGTGGTGCGGCTCTGCCATTCCAGCATCGACAACTCCAGCCCCGACGCCGTGCGGAGGCTGGCGATGTCGGCCACTTGTGGCTGGTGGTTGTACATCACCTGGAACAGCGGTGTATGGCTGAGGCTGCGCTCCAGTTTCAGGGCTTCCACCAACCGTTCGAACGGCAGGTCCTGATGGGCCTGGGCACCTAGGGCGGCTTCCTTGACCGTGCGTAGCAACTCATCGACACGGGTCTGGCCGCCGAGCTCGGTGCGCAATACCTGGGTGTTGACGAAGAAGCCGATCAGCCCTTCGGTTTCGGCGCGGTTGCGGTTGGCGATGGGCACGCCGACGCGGATATCGGTGTGGCCGGTGTAGCGATGCAGCAGCACGTTGAAGGCGCCAAGCAGGAGCATGAACAGGGTGATGTTGTGCTGCTGGGCGGTGGCGCGCAGTTGCTCGGCCAGTGCCGGCTCCACCGCGAACTCAAAGCGCGTGCCGCGATAGCTGGGCATCGCCGGGCGTGGGTGATCGATGGGCAGTTCCAGCACGGGATGCTCATCGCCCAATTGCGCCTGCCAGTATTCGAGTTGACGCGCCTGCTCGCCAGCTTCCAGCCAGCGGCGTTGCCACAGGGCGTAGTCGCTGTACTGGATCGGCAAATCGGCCAGTTGCGGCGCCACGCCTGCTTCATGGGCGTCGTAGCAGCGGATGAACTCGTCGATCAGTACGTTCATCGACCAGCCGTCGGAGACGATGTGGTGCAAGGTCAGCAGCAGCACATGTTCCTGCTCATCGAGGGTGAGCAATTCAACCCTCAGCAACGGACCGCTGGACAGGTCGAAAGGCTGCATCGATTGCGCTTCGGCAGCCTGGCGCACCGCCTGCTCGCGCTCGGCCGCCGGCAAGGCGCTGAAGTCCTGGCGCTTGATCGCCAGCGCTGCGTTGGACGGGACTTGCAGCAGGCTGTCATCGGCCTGGCGCTGAAACACTGTGCGCAGGGTTTCATGACGGGCCACCAGGCTGGCGAAGGCTTGCTCCAGGGCCGGCAGGCTCAACGCACCCTTGAGCCGCACCGCGCCCGGCAGGTTGTAGGCGCCGCTGCCCGGCTCCAGTTGCCAGAGAAACCACATGCGCTGCTGGGCATAGGACAACGCTTGGCGATCCTCGGCCTCGACACCCCGGGGAATGGGGAAATCGCTGAACTCCACGCCCTCCTTGTCCAACGCGGCCAGGAACATCCGGCGCTTTTCCAGGGGCAACCCGATAAACCGGCGAGCAAGTTTCAAGGCGTCTTCAGCATTCATTTCTGGGGTATCCGGAATCAGTGGGCACAAGGCACAAAGGCAAGTCGTCCCTATGAAACGAATGCAAACCGGAAAAATTAGCGTTTGGGAATTTGTGTCAGGAAGAGCATCCCGACATGCAATAGACCGCCCACAGTGTGGCGAGGGGATTTATCCCCGCTGGGCTGCGCAGCAGCCCTAAAGGCTGCCAACTCGCTGTGCCAGGTTAATTGAGTTGTCTTCTTGGGCGGGGGCTGCTGCGCAGCTCAGCGGGGATAAATCCCCTCGCCACAACAGCAGGTTATTTGTGCCTCAGGCGCTGATGGCCAACCCATGCCGCCGATGATGCACGCTCAACTGATCCTTGATCAGCCGCAGCACCTTGGCCTCGTGCTCATGAATGAAGAAGTGCCCGCCCGCCAGCATGTCCACCGAGAAGCTGCCCGTGGTTTCCTGGCGCCAGCCCATCAGTTGCTCCGTGGTGGCCTTGTCGGTCGTGCCGCCGAACACGTGCACCGGGCAGTCGAGCAGTGGCCGTTGCCGCGGCTGGAAACGTCCGCACAGCAAAAAGTCGGCCCGCAGGATCGGCAGGGTCAGGGCCATCAGCTCTTCATTGGCCAGGATCTCCTCGCTCGTGCCGTTGAGGGTGCGCAACTGCTCGATCAACTCAGCGTCGGTTTTCGCCTTGGCGAAACCGCGGTCGTAGTCGGCCCGCATCGTCGGCGCCGCAGTGCCGGAAGCAAACAGCGCCACCGGTTCCGGACTGCCGAGTTCACGCAGGGCATGGGCGATTTCGCAGGCCAGCAGCGCGCCCAGGCTGTGGCCGAACAAGGCGTACGGGGCCTGGAGCGTCGGGTACAGCTCCCGCGCCAATTGCATCGCCAACGGGCCCATGTCGGTGTGCAGCGGCTCGTCGAAGCGCGCCCCGCGTCCCGGCAACTCCACCGGTTGCACATGCAGCCATTGCGGCAACTTGCGCCGCCAGCGGCTGTACACCATCGCGCTGGCGCCGGAATAAGGCAGGCACAGCAGGGTCAGTTGGGTCACTGCGGTTTTCTCCGATCGGTCGTGTAGGAAAGATAACGAGATCGTAACCCACAAAATTAGTCAAAACCGTTACGTTCGCTCCATCTTCCCCGTCCGACCTTATACTGGCGACCTCGACTCACTCCACCGCACAGGAGAACGCCATGGGCTGGTCCGCCAAGCAATACGTCACCTTCGAACAGGAACGCACCCGTCCGTCCCGGGACCTGCTCGCCGCCATTCCCCCCACACAGGCCCGTTCGGTGATCGACCTGGGGTGTGGCCCGGGCAACTCCACCGAACTGTTGGTGGAACATTTCAGCGGCGCCACGGTGCGCGGCCTGGACAGTTCCAGCGACATGGTCGACGCCGCCCGCAAACGCTTGCCCGCCGTGGCGTTCGACACTGCGGACATCGGCCAATGGGATGAACCCGGGCCGTTCGACGTGATCTTCGCCAACGCCGTGCTGCAATGGCTGCCCGACCACGCCACCCTGCTGCCCTCGCTGATCGGCAAGCTCGCCCCCGGTGGCAGCCTGGCGATCCAGATGCCCGACACCCTGCACCAACCCTCCCACCGCTTGATGCGGGAAATCGCCGCCAACGGTCCCTGGGCCAGCCAACTGGCCGGGGCGGCGGATTCGCGTACCGAGGTGGAGGATCCCAGCACCTATTACTCGATCCTCAAGCCCCATTGCAGCCGCGTCGATGTGTGGCGCACCACCTACCATCACCCCTTGGCCGGCGGCGCCGCAGGCGTGGTGGAATGGTTCAAGGGCAGCGGCTTGCGGCCGTTTCTCGAGCCGCTGGACCAGGCGCAACGCGAGCAGTACCTGGCGCACTATCTCAAGGCGATCGAGCAGGCTTATCCAGCCCTGGACGATGGGACCGTGCTGCTGCCGTTTCCCCGGGTGTTCATGGTCGCGACGCGCTAGGGCGAGGGTCGATGACGCAGCGACGAGGGCCTAAATTTCTGCTCCGGGCCCTCGTTACCTGCTAAGACCAAAAACCCGCAAGAGTGACCGCCGTGGACCTGCAAACCATCCTGGGCAAGCTGTTCGCCAATGCCGGCGCCGTTGGTATCGAAGGCGTCTTCCAATTCGTGTTCGGCCCGCACCAGGCGTACTGGTCCGAGGTCAAGGCCAGCAGCCGCACCGAGGCTGGCCGCCACACCAGCCCCGACGTCACCATCGAGGTGGCGGAGAAGGACTTCCTCGGGATCATGGCCGGCATGGCCAATGTGGAAGAACTGTTCGCCAGCGGTCGCCTGAAGATCGGCGGCAACATGGGCCTGGCGACGTTACTGCCGCAGATCATCGACCATGCCCGGCATGGCGGTGGCGTGGTGGAAAAGGTCGACATGAACAAACGCTACCCCACCCCGCCGCGCTTCAGCGAAAAACTCACCGCCAGCCTGCCGACCCAACGCAGCGTGCAACGACGGCCTCGCAGCGGGCTGTCGGTGCAGGAATTTCGTGCCCAGTACCTGCCCCACGGCATTCCGCTGGTCATCAGCGATGCCTTGCAGGACTGGCCGTTGTTCAAGCTCAGCCGCGAAGAATCCCTGGTGCATTTTGCCGAACTGCAAGGCATCACCCGCCACGGCGACTACGTGAAAAAGACCTTCTCCACCGAGCGGGACTTTCGCTCCACGTCCATGGCCGACTTCATCGCCTCCCTCGACAGCCCGGCGGCCAAAGGCGCCGACGGCGAACCACCGGCCTACATGGGCAACAACATCCTGCCGGCGCGGCTGATGGAGCAGATCAAGCTTCCGCCCTACTTCGACCCGTCGCTGTTCATCCCTCCGCGCATCTGGATCGGCCCCAAGGGCACCTTGACGCCGCTGCACCGCGACGACACCGACAACCTGTTCGCCCAGGTCTGGGGCCAGAAAATCTTCACCCTCGCCGCGCCTCACCACCGCGAAGCCCTGGGCACCTGGTCCACGGCCCCCCAAGGCGGGCTGGACGGCTGCGATTTCAACCCGGACGCGCCGGACTACCAACGCTTCCCCCACGCCCGGGACGTGACCTTCATGCGCGTGACATTGGAGGCTGGGGATTTGCTGTTTTTGCCGGAAGGCTGGTTCCATCAGGTGGAGTCGGTGTCGACGTCGTTGTCGGTGAATTTCTGGGTGAATTCAGGGCGCGGGTGGTAAGAGCCGAACATCGCGCTCGCGGCGAGGGATTTATCTGTGGCGAGGGGATTTATCCCCGCTGGGCTGCGCAGCAGCCCCAAAACCTGGCAACGGTGGTGTGTCAGGCGGTTTGAGGGGGCCGCTTCGCGCCACAGCGGGGATAAATCCCCTCGCCACAGATTTTGTGTTCGACATGGGTGGCGTGTTCAGTGGATTGTGAAGATCGCTTCACCCAAATGAACTCTGCGCAACTCACGCCAGTCAGCAGGTAAGGCCCTCCATTCAAGGTGCTAGACCATGCAGATATCCCTCGCCCGACAGGTTGCCCTGGTCACCGGCGCCAGCTCCGGCATTGGCGCAGGCTCGGCCAGGGCGTTGGCCGACGCGGGTGCCGCAGTGGTGCTCAACTACCACTCCAGCGCCGGCCCGGCGCAAGACCTGGCCCGTGAAATCAACGCCAACGGCGGCCGCGCCATCGCCGTGGGTGCCGATGTGTCGAAGGAACACGAGGTCGAGCAGTTGTTCGCCCAAACCCTCGAAGCCTTTGGCACGCTGGACATTCTGGTGGCCAATTCCGGCCTGCAAAAAGACGCCGCCGCCGTCGACATGAGCCTGGAGGACTGGAACACCGTGATCGGCACCAACCTCACCGGCCAGTTCCTCTGTGCCCGCGCCGCCCTGCGGATCTTCAATCGCCAGGGCATTCGCCAGGGCGTGTCCCGGGCCGCGGGCAAGATCATCCACATGAGTTCGGTGCACCAGCGCATTCCCTGGGCCGGCCACGTCAATTACGCCGCGTCCAAGGGCGGTGTCGATCTGCTGATGCAGAGCCTGGCCCAGGAAACCAGCCACCAGCGCATCCGCATCAACAGCATCGCCCCCGGTGCCATCCGCACGGCGATCAATCGCGAAGCCACCGAGGGCGAGCAGGAGCAAAAGCTGCTGGAGCTGATTCCCTACGGTCGCGTCGGCAATGTGGAGGACGTTGCCAACGCGGTGGTCTGGCTGGCCTCGGACTTGTCCGATTATGTGGTGGGCACCACGCTGTTCATCGATGGCGGGATGAGCCTTTATCCGGGGTTTCGTGGCAATGGCTGATCATGACGAACCGCAAAGCCCCATCGAGAACCACGGCATCATTGGCGACATGCGCACCGCCGCGCTGGTCAATGATCGCGGCAGTGTCGATTTTTTCTGCTGGCCGGAATTCGACAGCCCGTCGATCTTCTGCTCGCTGCTGGACACTGCGCAAGCAGGCATCTTCCAGCTCGCGCCAGACCTGCCGGATGCCCGTCGCCAACAAATCTACCTGCCCGACACCAACGTCCTGCAAACCCGCTGGCTGAGCGACGGCGCCGTGGTGGAAATCACCGACCTGCTGCCCATCGGCGACAGCGAGGATGATCTGCCGGTGTTGATCCGCCGTGTGGGCATGACCATCGGCAGCGCGACGTTTCGCCTGCGCTGTGCGGTACGCCACGACTATGCCCGGGCCGCCACCACGGCGCGCCAGGACGGTGCCCACATCTGTTTCGAGGCGCCGGGACAACCGAGCCTGCGCTTGTGCGCCGACCAACCCATGACGCTGGACGGGAACGCAGCGGTGGCCGAGTTCACCCTTACGCAAGGCCAGAGCGCCGAGTTCCTGCTGGGTGGCATCGACGACCCACGCCTTCAGGACGACGTCAGCACGATCTGCCTGGAGCGGACCCTGGCGTTCTGGCGCGGCTGGATCGGCCAATCCAACTATCGCGGACGCTGGCGGGAAATGGTCAATCGCTCGGCCCTGGCGCTGAAACTGCTGACCTCACGCAAGCACGGCGCCATCCTGGCCGCCGCCACCTTCGGCCTGCCGGAAACCCGCGGCGGCGAGCGCAACTGGGATTATCGCTACACCTGGATCCGCGACGCTTCGTTCACGGTCTACGCGTTCATGCGCCTGGGCTTCGTCGAAGAAGCCAACGCCTATATGCGCTGGTTGCGCGGGCGGGTCAGCGACTGCTGTGACCAGCCGACCAAGCTCAACATCCTCTACGGCCTGGACGGCAGGCTGGAGCTGCCGGAAACCGAGCTGCCGCACCTGAGCGGTTTCGGTGGTGCGCAGCCAGTGCGTATCGGCAACCTGGCCTACCAGCAGGTGCAATTGGATATTTTCGGCGAACTGATGGATGCGGTGTACCTGGTCAACAAATACGGCGAAGCCATCTCCCATCAAGGCTGGAAACACACCGTCGACGTGGTCGACCAGGTGTGCGAGGTCTGGCAGGACAAAGACGTGGGCATCTGGGAAATGCGCGGCGACACGCAGCACTTCCTGCATTCGCGACTGATGTGCTGGGTCGCCGTGGACCGCGCCATCCGCCTGGCCGAAAAGCGCTCCCTGCCCGCCCCGTTCGCCCGCTGGGACGAGACTCGCCAGGCCATCTACCAAGACATCTGGACGAATTTCTGGAACGAGGAGCACCAGCATTTCGTCCAGCGCCTGGGCAGCACCGCCCTCGACGGCTCGATGCTGTTGATGCCCCTGGTGCGTTTCGTCAGCGCCCGCGACCCGCGCTGGCTCTCGACGCTCGATGCCATCGAAAAACACCTGGTGCGCGACGGCATGGTCTATCGCTACCGCAACGACGACAGCCCCGTCGACGGCCTCAGCGGCATCGAAGGCTCATTCGCGGCCTGCTCGTTCTGGTACGTCGAATGCCTGGCCCGCGCCGGCCGCGTGGAAAAAGCCCAGCTGGAATTCGAACAACTGCTGCGTTACGCCAACCCGCTGGGGCTGTACGCCGAAGAATTCGACAGCCACGGCTACCACCTGGGCAACACGCCCCAGGCCTTGACCCATCTGGCGTTGATCAGCGCGGCGAGTTTTCTGGACCGCAAGTTGAGCGGGGAGAAGAATCATTGGCAGCCGTGAGTCGGGCTGCCCTGGTTTTAGAGAGAACAGATCCTTGTGGCGAGGGGATTTATCCCCGCTGGGCTGCGCAGCAGGCCCAAAAACCAACACCCAGTGTGTCAGGTTATTGGGTTGTCTGTTTGGGGGCCGCTTCGCAGCCGAGCGGGGATAAATCCCCTCGCCACAGGGAAAGCGGTGTGCTGGCTACCGCGCTGAGTCGGCCAATTCGATGTCATCCAACGCACGGTTTGCCAGCAACCTGGCCAGCTCGATCAACTGCTGAATCCCCAGTGCCACATGCCGCCGGGAACCCTCCAGCTCGAATCCCAGGTCACTGACCAGCGCATCGGCCGAGGCCAGGGTTTCGCTGAGGCTGGTCAGCACCGACTCGGTGTTTAGCCCGGGGACCACGGTGAACACCTGGCCGTCCTGGGTATCGGGTTTGGCTGGGGTGGGAGACAAGTGAATGTTCAACGCCCGGTCGGCGGCTTCGCGGAGTTTTTTTGTGTCGAGGGTGGTGTAGGCAGAAAGGTCTTCGGCGCGTGGGGGGTTGGGGGTGATCTTGACCATTGTGAAACTCCTGACTTGAAGTTGAGCTCACTCACCTCGTGACCAAACGAGGGTGGTGGGCGGTACGCAGGTTGGTCAACCGGGAAGTCAGGCACCCGGCGCACTCGAAAGTGCCCCGCGCACAGCCCACCGCAAAGCATACCGACAAGCACACAAAAAAGCGCCGACATGCTGAGGTTGGCGCGTGTGCGCCTGACATTGGACGGGTGACCAAACCCGGTCGCTGATTTTGCAGCGACGAGCAAAGCCTATCCCCACCCCTTCCGAACCGACAACCGACGCGACTCGTCGGAAAATTCCGGTTCACTTATTTTTTTGTAGGAACATCGCACCACTGTGTTGGGGGATTTATCTGTGGCGAGGGGATTTATCCCCGCTGGGCTGCGCAGCAGCCCCTCAAAAGAACAACCTCAATTAACCTGACAGACCGAGTTGCCAGATTTTGGGGCTGCTTCGCAGCCCAGCGGGGATAAATCCCCTCGCCACAGAAGCAATCGCCACAATTCGCCCATTTATCGTTACGCCCCCTTTCGAGTTGCCAGCCCCGCCAACCCCTCCTAAGATCGATGCTCTCACGGGTGCAGCGGAGCTGCCCGATAAAAACCCGACTCAAGGACCTGACATGACCCATATCAAACGCCCCATCACCACCCCACCCCGAACAGGCCTGACCCGCGAGGACCTCTGGGAAGGCCAGGACCGGGGCCTGATCAAGTGCTGGGAGATCGGCCGCGACCGGGCGATGAAGTTTCCCGAACTGGCGCAACGTTGCCTGGCCGGTGAATTGCCGGTGCTGGGTTGGAAAGGTGGCGTCAGCCGCAGCCTGAAGAAAAACGAAAAATTCGGTTGCCTCAAGTACCTCGCCCAATGGCAGGGTCTGCGCGGTGAGGACCTGGACATCGACATGACCCAGGAGCGCACCTTGACCTGTTCCAACACGAACATGATCGTGACGTTTACCCCGGATCGGGCCAAATACGTCAACCAGGAACCTGCCTGAACGCAACCGCACACTGCCGGAGGCCGACATGAACCTTGAGCCCAGGATCGACTTCGCCGTCACGCCGTTGCTGCGCATCGCCTACGAAGAACACGGCCCCGCCGGCGGCGCCCCCATCATCCTGCTGCACGGTTTTCCTTACGACCCCAGGGCGTTCGATGAAGTCGCGCCGGCCCTGGCCCAGCGTGGCTACCGGGTCATCGTGCCCTACCTGCGCGGCTACGGCCCGACCCACTTCAACAACCCGGCCATCATGCGTTCCGGCCAGCAAGCGGCGTTGGCCCAGGACCTGCTGGACCTGATGCACGTACTCTCCATCCCCCAAGCGGCGCTGTGCGGCTACGACTGGGGCGGTCGGGCGGCGTGTATCGTCGCGGCCCTGTGGCCCGAGCGCGTGCGCTGCCTGGTGACCGGCGATGGCTACAACTTGCAGGACATTCCGCGCTCCACACAACCGCTGGACCCGGAAACCGAACATCGCCTGTGGTACCAGTATTACTTCCACACGGCCCGGGGCGTCGAGGGCCTGACCCGGAACCGGCGCGAACTGTGTGGCTTGCTCTGGCGCCTGTGGTCACCGACCTGGACACGGGGCGCCGAACTGTACCCCCTCAGCGCCGCGTCGTTCGATAACCCGGACTTCGTCGACGTGGTGATCCACTCCTACCGTCATCGCTTCATGTACGCGCCGGGCGACCCGACGCTGGAGTGGATGGAGGAACGGCTGGCGGCACAACCGGCCATCAGCGTGCCGAGCATTTCCCTGTGCGGCGCCGATGACGGCGTGGGGCCCGCGTCGGAACACGATGAAGACGTCGAGCATTTCACGGGGTTCTATGAGCGCCGAGTGCTGCCCGGTGTTGGCCACAACATTCCCCAGGAAGCCCCCGCGGCCACGCTCAAGGCATTGCTGGATCTGCTTGAGGGCTGACGGCGAATCGCTCGCGATAGGCCTGGGGCGTCACGCCCATGGCCCGCAGGAAACTGCGGCGCAGGGTTTCTTCGCTGCCGAAGCCACATTGCACCGCCACCCGCTTGATCGACACCGCCGTGTCGGCCAGCAGGCGGCGAGCGGTTTCCACGCGAATCAACTCCACGGCCCGCGCCGGGGTCTGACCGGTCTCGGCGCGGTAGTGCCGTACAAAGCTGCGTTCGCTCATACCCACCTCGGCGGCCAGGCTCGACAGGGCCAGGTCGCGGGTGAGGTTTTCGGCGATCCAGGCATGCAGGTCATCAAAGCGACTGCCTTGCTTTTGTAGCGACAAGGTCACGCTGAACTGCGATTGGCCGCCAGGGCGCTTGAGGAACACCACCAGGTGCCGGGCGACCTCCAGCGCCACCGCACGGCCCAGGTCCTCCTCGACCAGCGCCAGGGCCAGGTCGATGCCGGCCGTGACCCCGGCCGAGGTCCAGACCGGACCGTCGTTGATGAAAATCGGGTTGGGTTCGACCCGCAATTGCGGATGCTCCTCGGCCAGTTGTTCGCAGCGGGTCCAGTGCGTCACCACGCGCCGTCCATCCAGCCAACCGCTGGCGGCCAGCAGGAACGCCCCGGTGCACACCGACGCCACCCGGCGCGAACGCAGGCCATGATCCTTGACCCAGGCCACCAGCGCCGGGTCCTTCGCCGCTTCGTACACGCCCCAGCCTCCGGCGATCAACAGCGTGTCGCTGCCTTCGCTCGGCAGCGGCTCGGCCATCAGCGCCAAGCCTGCCGAGGACATCACCGCCCCACCGCCCACGGCGATGACCGTCGGCGTGTACGGCAGCGGCAGGCCTTGCTGGCGGGCCAGGTCGTTGGCCGATGCGAAGACCTGCAAGGGCCCGGTGACATCGAGCACTTGCACATTGGCGAAGGCCAGGACATGAACGGTTTTCGGTGGCTTGGGCATATTGGCGTGATTCGTGGGCTTATTGGCGTATACGCCAGAGCCTACGGATCTAAAGTAAAACCGTCCACCCCTCGGGCATCATCAAAGGAGAACGCGACATGACGTTGCAGATCGGTTTGCTGTTATTCCCCCAAGTCCAGCAGTTGGACCTGACCGGGCCTTATGACGTGCTGGCCTCGTTGCCGGACGTGAAGGTCCATTTGGTCTGGAAGGACCTGGCGCCGGTCACCGCCAGCACCGGGCTGGTGCTGCTGCCCACCATCACGTTCGAGGACTGCCCGAAGCTCGACGTGATCTGCGTCCCCGGCGGGACCGGCGTCGGCCCCCTGATGGAAGACGAACAAACACTGGCCTTCATCAAGCGGCAAGCCGCCGACGCGAAATACATCACCTCGGTGTGTACCGGTGCGCTGGTGCTCGGTGCCGCGGGCCTGTTGCAAGGCAAGCGCGCCACCACCCACTGGGCCTATCACAGCCTGCTGCAAACCCTGGGCGCGACGCCGATCAAGGAGCGCGTGGTCCGCGACGGCAACCTGCTCACCGGTGGCGGCATCACGGCCGGGATCGATTTCGCCTTGACCCTGGCGGCCGAACTGTTCGACCAGGACACCGCCGAGCTGGTCCAGCTGCAGCTCGAATACGCCCCTGCCCCTCCGTTCAACGCCGGCCGCCCGGAAACCGCACCGACGCGCGTGCTGGAAGAGGCGAACCGGCGTGCGGCCGAGTCGTTCCGGGTGCGCTCGCAAATCACCCAGCGTGCTGCGGCGCGGTTGGAAAAGGCGTAACGATCAGTCCCGATGGAAATGAAATCCGTGGTGAGGGGAGTTGTCCCCTCACCACAAAGGTCATCGGTTCATCATCCCTCCTGGCGATACAACACCATCCCCGCGTGGTAGAGCACGCCTTCGCGAAAATCCCCATCGGCGGTGAAACCGGTGTCGTCGTGGTATTCGATATGGTCATCCTGCAGCCAGTAGTCGCCCTGATATGCGCTCTCACGTACACCTCGTGCTTCGTCATAGCGTCCGCCCGGCAGCAGCCGATGGCGAATCACGCCATCAGCCGTTACCCATAGGCCGACGAATTTATCCTGGTCTCCAAATGCCTTTCTCATGGGACATCTCCTGTCGGTCAAGTCGGTCAGAATGGACTGGCGGTTGGCCGCACAATCAGTTCGCTGACGTCTACGTCTGCCGGTTGTTCGATGGCGTAGGCGATCGCCCGGGCGATGGCTTCGGCCGGAATGGCGATCCTGCGGAACTCACGCATTTCGGCACGTCCACCTTCATCGGAAATGCTATCGGCCAGTTCCGATTCGGTCACACCGGGGGAAATCACCGTCACCCGCACATCACCCCCGACTTCCTGGCGCAAGCCCTCGGAAATCGCGCGCACGGCGTACTTGGTGGCGCAGTACACGGCGGCCGTCGGGCTGACCGCGTAGGCACCGATGGAGGCGATGTTGATGAACTGGCCGCTGCGCTGACGCTGCATCAACGGCAGGCCGGCGGCGATGCCGTGGAGCACGCCGCGGATGTTGACGTCGATCATGCGGTCCCACTCCTCGACTTTCAGCGCCTCGAGCTTGGAGAGCGGCATGACCCCGGCATTGTTGATGATCACGTCGACCCGGCCGAACCGCTCGACAGCGAAATCGACGAAGTCCTGGACATCCTCACGACGGGTCACGTCCACGGCCTTGCAGACCGCCTGCTGACCGGCGGTTTCGAGTTCCTGCACCAGTGTTTGCAAACGATCGATGCGCCGCGCGCCAAGTACGACACGAGCACCGCGAGCCGCAAGCAACCGCGCCGCGGCTTCACCAATCCCGCTGCTGGCGCCGGTGATGACCACAACTTTGTTTTGAATATCGGACATGATGGTTTCCTCGTCTGGCTGTATTGGCCCCCGGTGGGAGCGTTTTGACAGGTCCAGATTAGGGAACCGACCGAGGCCAGGGTTAGCTGGATCCTCCTGCGCACTTGCACAATCCTGTAGCGATAGATCCGACTCTGGCCGACAGCCGCGCAATCGGTTTTACTAGCGCGGTCTATTCATTTTGGCCAGGGAGGTTGCTTGGTATGTCGGTATCCACGTCCATCCACATTGCGCCAGACGACGGCGTCAATCAGCGTCGCGCCGAAATAGCGAGCCTGATGATGCGCTTCGCCCCGGAATTCGGCGTCCACGCCACGGCCATCGAAGCGTTGCACCTGATCCGCAGCGACCAGCCGACCGAAGCCCTGCACGTCGTGCATAAGCCCGGCCTGTGCGTGATCATCGAGGGGCGCAAGGAAGTGCACCTGGCGGACGAACGCTACGTGTATGACCCGCTCAATTACCTTGTCGTCTCGGTGACCCTGCCGTTGGCCGGGCAGGTGATCGAAGCCAGTCCCGAGCGCCCCTATTTATGTATTCGCCTGGACATCGATCCGGCACAGATCTGCCGCCTGATCGCCGACGCCAGTCCCATCGGCGTGCCGACCGAAAGAACCGATCGTGGATTGTTCCTGGATCGCATCGATGCGCCATTACTCGACGCGATGTTGCGCTTGCTGCGGCTGCTGGACAGCCCGGATGATATCGGCACCCTCGCGCCGCTGGCCCAGCAGGAGATTTTCTACCGGCTGCTGCGTGGCGCCCAAGGCCAGCGCTTGCACGAAATCGCCATTCCCGACACCCAGACCCATCGCATCAGCCGCGCCATCGAGTGGCTCAATACTCATTACGCCAAGCCACTGAGCATCGACAGCCTGGCACAAATGATCAATCTCAGCCCTTCGGCCCTGCATCACCGCTTCAAAGCCGTGACCGCCATGAGCCCGCTGCAATACCAGAAGCAGTTGCGCCTGCAAGAAGCCCGACGGTTATTGTTGGCGGAGAACAGCGACGTTTCGTCAATTGGCTACAAGGTGGGATATGAAAGCCCGTCGCAGTTCAGCCGTGAATACAGCCGTCTATTTGGCGCCTCCCCGAGCAAGGACATCGCGCGTTTGCGTGCCCAGGCGCTGCAAGCCAGTAGCGCCTGATCCCGCACACAGACAGGATCAGGCAAAACCAGGGCAGTATCCGTCTAACGCCCGCCCCCGCCTCGCCCCTAATCTGAACCCATGCAGCAAGACAACCGTCCCGACTGCAACGGGTTCAGCAGATCACGACATCTGAACGACCCGGCACTCAACCTGATATGACCGGAGTCTTTACCATGAAAACGTTCAACACCTTGATCGCCGTTACCACCTTCGCCCTGAGCGCCAGTGCGTTTGCCCTGCCGAGCCAGCAGCAAGACCGTTTCTTTACCTGGGCGGGCGATTATCAGCAGCCGGTGGCCGCTGATGGCGCGGATCGGACGCCTGGAGGGCAGACAGTCGCTGCCGATGGTGCCGAGCGGACGCCAGGGGGTCAGACCTTGGCCGCTGATGGGGCCGAGCGTACCCCCGGAGGGCAGACGCTCGCAGCCGATGGTGGTGACCGCACCCCTGGGGGTCAGACCTTGGCCGCTGATGGGGCCGAGCGTACCCCTGGAGGGCAAACGCTCGCAGCCGATGGTGGTGACCGCACCCCTGGGGGCCAGGCCTTGGCTGCTGATGGGGCTGACCGTACCATGACCCAACGCCTGGGATGATCAGGCCACTTTTCCACAGACGAAAAAAAACCCGCCTAGGCGGGTTTTTTGAGGACCAATTTGACTCCCTGTCCGGCATTCCATGCCTGGTCCAATCATCCATGACCCCAAGCACTCCCTGTACTCAGTGGATGAACATAGATTAGGCCCACCGGTGACTTGGAGAAAGACGAGAAAGCAGCAACGGCGTGTAAGCGTTTCGCTATAGGACTCTTTCCTGGCTTTTCAGCGGGCGAAAAAAAACCCGCCGAAGCGGGTTTTTCCAAGACCATTACGACTCCCTGTCGATAGCTAATCCTTGCATGGTCGATCGTCCCTGATCCTGAGCACTTCCTGTGCTTCAGTGGATGAGTCCAGATTACGCCTCGGATCCAAAATGAAATAGACGACATAGCTACCATCTCGTGTAAGACATTCGCTATACCTGCCCCCTCCGAAAACCCTTAGCTCTGCCAGCCGGCCAACTCAAGGCTTGTGCAGGAACGCTTCAATATTGGCCATCTGTTCGTCCCAGCCACGGCTGTCCATGCGAAAAGCTTTGAGTCGGCGTGCCTCGGGAATGTTGTTGAAACCTGACTCCACGACTTTGAGCAAGGTACCGCCATCCATGTCTTCGAGTTCGAATTGCACTCGGGTCTCGGACTCTTGGGAATAATCTACCTGCGGCTCGACAGCGTAAGGATGCCAGCGAAACGAGAAGACCCGCTCGGGTTCCACCCGCTCCACCGCTACGTCCCAGATAAGGTGTTCGTAACCTGGATAAGTAATTTGCCCTTGGGTACGCTCGCCTGCCACAAACCGTTTCCCCTCAAGGGCGACACCGAACCATTGGCCAAAGGCTTCGGCATTGGCCAGTGCGCGCCAGACTTGGGAGCGCGGGGCCTTGAGCAGGATCTTTCTTTCAATGCGGTCGGATGAATGCATGAGTCACCTCCTGTGTTTCAACAGTAGGCTTGTAAGACCGCAAGGCCAACCGGAAAGTTGTATCGGACCGTCGTTTAGCGCCCGCCAACTTTAAAACAGCACGGCGCGATGTAAACTCCCTCGGCGCTTTCACCCCCTCAAGGAGAGACCCACATGTCCCTACGCTTGCTTCTGGCCCTGACGCCACTGTTTTTTGTCGCCGTTGCCCAGGCCGACGACTGCGCCGACGCCACGACTCAAGGCGAAATGAACCAATGCGCAGCCAAAGAAAACAAGGCCGCCGACAATGAGCTGAACAGTTTGTACAAGCAAATCACCGCACGCCTGAAGGACAATCCCGAGGCCAAGAAAATGCTGGTCAAGGCGCAGCGTGCCTGGATAGGCTTCCGTGATGCCGAATGCGAATTCTCCGCCTCTGGGGTTGAGGGCGGCAGTGTCTATCCACTGATCTATGACAATTGCATCACCGCCCAGACCAAAGCCCGGGTCGAGGCGTTCAAGACCTATCTCAAGTGCGAGGAAGGGGATTTGAGCTGCCCCGTACCCGAGGCTTAGCAGCCAGGATGAAAAAAGGATGACCTCTGCAGGTCATCCTTTTTTTGGCCCAACGCTTTTATAGCGGGAAAAACAAAACCCCTACCTGCATCAGCAGATAGGGGTTTCGGAATTTAATCTTGACGATGACCTACTCTCACATGGGGAAACCCCACACTACCAT